>JBOGDG010000046.1:0-12023 GCA_050701655.1 Micromonosporaceae bacterium | reverse complement strand
AGGTCACACTGCCCGCCGCCGGGGAGTGGGAGTTCCGCTTCACGCTGCGTACGTCGGAGATCGACCAGGACACGGTACGTACCACCGTGTCCGTCACCTGAGAGGCCGGCCCGGCAGGCGGGTCGCCACAGAGAGAGGAAGCAGCACATGATCAGAAGGTTGTCCGGGGGCGTACTCGCCGCGGCCCTGGCCGGTGCCCTGGCCGGAGGGTTCGGGTTCACCGGCCCGGCCTCCGCGCACGTCACGGTGGAGCCGAAGGAAGCCGCACAGGGCGGGTTCGCCACCGTGGTCTTCCGGATGCCCAACGAGCGGGACGACGCCGCCACCACCAAACTCGAGGTGGTGATGCCCACCGAGCACCCGATCGCGTCGGTCCGCACCATGGACGTCCCCGGCTGGGACATCACCGTCAAGAAACGCACGCTCGACAAGCCGATCGAGGCGTTCGGCCGCAAGGTCGACGAGGTGGTCGACACCATCACCTGGACCGCGACCAAGGGCCATGCGCTCGGCAACCTGGAGTTCGTACAGTTCCCGGTCTCGATGGGGCGGCTGCCGGAGACCGACCAGCTGGTGTTCAAGGCGCTGCAGACCTACGACAGCGGCGAGGTGGTGCGCTGGATCGAGGAGACCAAGGAGGGTGAGGAGGATCCGGAGAACCCGGCGCCGGTGCTGAAGCTCGCCAAGCCGCCGGCCGAAGGCGCGGGCACCGACGACCCGGCACCCGCGGCGGCCGAGAAGAACAGCTCCGGCGGCGGTACGCCGATGTGGCTCGGCATGGTCGGGCTGCTCGCCGGGCTCGGCGGGCTGACGCTGGGCGGGCTGGCGTACCAGCGCACCCGTACCAGCGCGGAGACCGGCGACGGGTCGGGCGGCCAGGAGCGCGCGTCATAGCCGATCAACCTCGGATGGCCACCATCGACGCGGCCGCCCTGCACGCTGAGCTGCAGGCCCGCGGTGTCGAGGTCGGCGAGCTGCTCACCTGGCCCGGCGTGCCGCCGATGTTCGCTGTACGGGACCCTGACGGCAACGGCTTCTCGGTCACCGAAGTCCCCGACGACGCGGAAGGAGCTCGGTGATGCTCTCCCGAATCAAGCTGGCGGAAACCCGTACCCGAGGAGAGACACCGTGAACACCCAGCAACCCGCGCCCAGATCTTCTGCGGCGCTGCGGTCAGCCACCGGCCGCGACTACCCGGAATGGTTCCAGCTCCTTGACGAGTGGGGCGCACCGGGCCGGCCATACCGGGCGATCGCCGACTGGCTCACCAGCCACGACGGCATGACCGACTGGTGGGCCCAGAAACTCATCGTGGAGTACGAGCAGCACCGCGGCTTGCGCGAACCCGGCGCCCGTCCCGGCGGCACGTACGCCGGCGGCGCCAGCAAGACCATCGCTGTGCCCGTCGAGCGGCTCTACCAGGCGTTCACCGACCCCGCCCTGCGGGCCCGGTGGCTGCCCGGGCCGGAGCTGCACCAGCGGACCTCCCGACCCGGCCGGTCCGCGCGTTTCGACTGCGCGGACGGCACCCGGCTCAACGTCGACTTCGCCGCCAAGACCGACCACAAGTCCCAGGTCGCCGTCGAGCAGGAACAACTCCCGAACGCCACCGCGGCTGACGCCGCCAAGGCCGCTTGGCGCGACCGACTGACAACCCTCAAGACCATGCTCGAACACAGCAGATGATCCGCCTGGGTTCGGATTGTGTCTCACTGCTGGCCGGCCGAGTGCCGGGCTGGCCGCGCCGTTCTAGTGTGATGTCCGCTGACGGTGAGGCACGCTCCAGGGGCGGTGATCTGTGATGGGGAGCATGGAGATCCGGCTGTTGGGACCGTTGGAGGTGCACCTCGGCGGGCGTCTGATCGAGGTTCCCCGGGGCCGGGTGCGAACGTTGCTGACGGCGCTGGCGGTCTCACGGGGCCGACGGGTTTCCCCCGACACGCTGGTTGAGTACCTGTGGGACGAGGCCCCGCCGACCGCTCGGCAAGGTCTCCAGAACGCCGTATGGCGGCTGCGGCGCGTCATCGGTGCGGATGCCGTGGCTGCCGACGGGGCGGCGTACCGGTTGGCCGTGGACCCGGACGCGGTGGATCTCACTCGATTCGCGCGGCTGCTCGACCAGGCCGTGTCAGCCGGCGACCGGGAACGGGAACTGCTCGTGGCGGCGCTGGAGCTGTGGCGGGGGGCGCCGCTGGATGGAATCGAATCGGAGACCCTGCAGAGTGAGATCGTGCCGATCCTGACCGAGCGGTACCTGGCCGCCCGGGAGCGCCGCATCGACCTGGATCTGGCGGCCGGCGTCAGCGATGGTCTGGTGGTCGAGCTGCGTTCGCTGGTCGCCGAGCACCCGATCCGGGAGTCGCTGTGGACGCGGCTGCTGCGGGCGCTGGCGGCCAGCGGACGCGACGCGGAAGCGTTGCAGGCGTACGAGGATGTCCGCCACGAGCTGGCCGAACGGCTCGGCTCCGACCCGTCCGAGGAACTCCGGGAGCTGCACCAGCGCCTCCTCGCTGGCGTACGGTTGACCGGCCCACGGCGGGAGACGGCCACGCGGGCGGCGACTGCTCGAGCACCGCGGGAGCTGCCCACCGACGTCTCTGGGTTTGTCGGCCGGGTCGACGAACTGGCCGCCCTGGACAGGTTGCTCGACAACCACACAGGCGACGGCCGGCGACCAGTCATGACGGTGGTGCTGCACGGAGTCGGCGGCGCAGGCAAGACTGCCCTGGCGGTGCGCTGGGCCCATTCCGTAGCCGACCAGTTCCCCGACGGGCAGTTCTACCTCGACCTGCACGGCTACGGGCCGGCGGAGCACACCACCGCGCACGACGCGCTCGGGTCGTTGCTGCGCTCGGCCGGGGTCGACGGCGCGGCCGTCCCGCAACAGCTGCATGAACGCGCCGGGCTGTGGCGTACCACCGTCACGGGACGCCGGGTACTGCTGCTGGACAACGTACGCGACGCCGACCAGGTACGGCCTCTGCTCCCCGGCGCCGACAGTGCCGTGCTGGTGACCAGCCGCAGCCAGCTCCGCGGCCTGAGCCGGCGCGACGGCGCCGCCTCCCTGCCTCTGCCGGAGCTGAGCCAGGCCGAGGGGCGGCAACTGTTCACCGCCACCCTCGGCACCGCCCGGATGCGCCAGAACGCGGCCTCGATCAACGAGTTGATCGACCTGGGCGGCGGGCTCCCACTGGCGTTGCGGATCGCCGCCGACCTCGCCAACCGCCATACCGGCGCACTGCTGGCTGAGCTCGTCCAAGGGCTGCGAACGCACCGGCTGGAAACCCTGGCCGACCCCGACGACCCCGCCGCGGACCCACGGACGGTGCTGTCCTGGTCGTACCAGCGCCTCGATCCGGACATGGCGCGGGCCTTCCGGCTGCTGGGCCTGCATCCCGGCACAAACTTCGGGGTGGACAGCGCCGCGGCCCTGCTGGACGCTCCGCTACCGGACGTCCGCCGGCTGCTGGACCGATTCGTCTCCGTACACCTGCTGGAACAGCCGGGTTTCGGGCGCTACCGCTTCCACGACCTGGTACGTGAGTACGCTGCCGAGCTGGCCGCGGAGGCCCCGGAGGCGGAGATCGGCTCTGCTGTGGAACGTTGTCTGACCTGGTACCTCCACACGTCGCTGCGTGCCACCAGACTGCTCCGGCCTGAGGAGTTGTTCAGCCCGGCGGGTGACCCGAGTGCGTTGCCGCCGCTGCCGGGCCTCACGACGGAGAACGACGCGGCAGCGTGGTACGACGCGGAGTGGCCAACCGTCCTCGACGCCGTGCGCGTGGCCGCGACTCACGGCTGCCACGACCACGCCTGGCAGCTACCCCGTACCCTCCTGACATTCTCCGAGCTCCGCCACCACGTCGCGGACCTCCTGAGAGTGGCCGAGGTCGGCGTCGCCTCCGCGGAACGCACAAGGGACCCGCAGGCTCTGTTCTTCGCCACCCACCTGCTCGGCGCGGCGCTCGCCCGGGTCGGCCGGCATGACGAAGCCGAGTCGTACCTGCGGGTGGCACTTCACCATGCCGAGGGCATCGGCGACCCGGTCGCGGTCTGCCGGGCACTGGGCTCGCTCGGGCTCAACGCCAGCTTGGGCGGGGACCACCACACGGCAGTCGGGTACGAGGAGCGGGCGCTTGAGCTTGCCCGGGAGATCGGCGACGTCGGCCGGATGGCCAACTGCCTGCTCAATATCGGCGGCACGTACAGCTATCTCGGCGAGTACGACGTCGCCATCCGGCACACCCGCGAGGCACTGACGCTGTGGCGGTCGACCGGCTTCGAGATCGGCGTAGCCTGGTCGCTCGCCAACCTGGCGGAGATGCACCAGCTGGCGGGCCGCAACTCGACGGCCCTCGAGTACGGCGAGCAGGCCCTCGGTTACCTGCGGCCGATCGGCGCCGCCGAGACCATGCCGTCGCTGCTTCTGGCGATGGGACGCGCTCACGCCGCCGCCGGCGATCCCGACGCCGCACGGAAGATGTGGCAGGAGGGGATCGACGTACGCCCGAAGACTCCGACCCGGGCCGACGCCGAACTGCGCCAGGCGCTGGCCGATCTGGACGCCGGAGCCCCGGACCGGAGACGTGACGGAGGCTGCTGAAGCCACGCCTGGGCGTGCTCGGGATCGCCCACCGGGCAGCCGGATGGGCCGCGATGACCGCATGAGCACAGCCAACCTCGCCCTGGAGCCCCTCTGTCACAGCCACGTGCGCCGACAACCAGATAGCTACCCAGACACCGCCGCCGCGCTCGATCACAGCCCCGCCGCGACAGCGGCCATCTCACCGACATCGACGCAGCTCAGGCGCTCCAACGACCCGTTCGACACCCGGTTCGACACCAGCCACCTAGAACTGCTACGAGACGGCGGTCCACCGCCGCGTGCGGTCGCCGGAGCGGAGGCTGCTGAGCCTCACCGCCAGCTCGTGAAGTCCTGCCGGCTTCGCAGAAGCTGTGCGGATGTAGGCCGCCAGTGAGTGCAAATCGCGCAGCTCGCGGAGTACCGGCCAGCCCGGCCAGGACGCTACGTCGTAGCCGTAGACGGCCGCGAACGTCTCTCGCAGTGACTCGGACTCCCGAAACCGGTTGCCCGGTGCGCCTTCTTGTATCAGGTCGATCTCCCGCGGTCCCCACCCAGCGCCTTCCCAGTCCGTCAATGCGTACCCGTAGCGGCTCTGTGGATCGGCCAGGAGATTGCCGAGATGGGCGTCGTTGTGGATTAGGCCGTGCCCGAGCGGGAACTCAAGCGCCTGGTATGCCTGCTCGGCTTGAGCCATACGTTCTTCGAGGAGACGCTGATCCGCGTCCGACAGAACCGGCTCGATGCGGCCGCCGTCGAGCTGCATTGCGGCGTGCAATCGCGCCAGCGGCTCGACAGTCGGCAACTCGAATGGCGGTGCCGGCAGGCTGTGGAGCTCGGGTAGCAGCTCGCCGAGCGCCTTGGCACGCACTGGCGACGGCGCTGCCGTCTCGGGTTGGGGCAGGTAACGCCAGAACGTGACGAGTGTGTCCTCGACCTCGGTGAGCCGAACGCCGACAGGCTGGACGGTAGGAAACCCCTGTTCGTAGAGCCACGCCGTCACCCGCAACGCCTTACTCGCCCGGCCTCGGTTCTCGTCTGTCGCTTCAACTGTGCGACCAACGACACCCTCGCGCCTCAGCAGATACAGGCCGGAGCCGTGCAGCCGCAGCGACTCAATGACCGAAGTCTCGAGTCCCATCTGGATGGCCGCGGTTCGTAGCGCAGCCTCGAAGCGCTGAGCTCGTGCTTTCCGGTCCGCGTCAGGAGGCATCAGCGAGGACGAGATGGAGCTGCTCGCGGAACTCCGCGACCTCCGATTCGTCAGCGTATGGCCGGGTCACCGTGTCGAGGCCTCGCAGCCGCGACAGCGCCCGGAGTGAGTTGAGCGTGCTGGTGCCTTCCAAGGCTTTGTAGCCGACCCGGACGCCTTCCTCGATGCCCTCACTCTGTTGGAAATAGCTGGACGACAGAGCAATCAGGTTGAGGGTCTTGGTCCGCGCGTATCCCGGCCCACGCTGGCTGATCGCGTCCTTGAGCAGTGGTTCGGCCTGCGTGGCGGCATCGGGTAGGCGGTCGGCGAGCACGTGGTAGGCGTGACCGCGCAGGCCCGTCAGCTCGGTGTAGTCGAAGTGCCTCAGCCATGGCGCGGTGTCGTCCTCGCGGGACTTGTCGAAATGATCTTCTGCCTTACCAAGGGCACGTTCGCACGGCCGCAGGTTGCCGGCGGCAGCGTGGCACCACGCCTCGTATGCGGCGACCTCCGAGAGCGCCAGCTCAGGTGTCTGGTGGTCCGGATCGGCGGTGGTTGCGTACGCCAGGCGCACCAGGCGGAGGGCCTCGTCCGGTCGCCTAAGGTGCAACGCCTGGTGCGCCATCCCGCGCAAGATCGCACCGACCAGGTCAACATTCCGTGCTTCCTGGGAGGCGTCGAGCGCCACCATCCACAGGCGCCTCGCCTCCTCGTGCTGTTCGACGTCGTAACTGGTCCAAGCACCGAGGTTGGCGAGATCCGCCGTAGCGACCAGCAGACGCCGACGTACCGAGTCGGACGCGACCACGGCCTTCTTGGCTGTTGCCAGAACCCACTGCAGCTGGGCGACAACCGCGGCAAGGGAGACGCCACCACCCCATCTGTTGTTCCAATCCCGGAAGGCCTTGGTAGTGGCCTCGATGCGCTCGACGTCAGCCAAACCGACACGTCGAGAGGGCTCGACGCTGATAGCGGGCACGAGGACACCAAGCCGGTCGTGGACAGACCGCTCGAGGCCGGCACCGAGCGCCGTCGCCGTAACTGCTGAGATGAAATCGCGCCTGTGCAACCAACTCACCGCCTCGTCTCCGTGGCCTGCTTCGAGGGTAGCCATGCCCTCGGTCACGAAGCCCAGGAGATCGGCGGGGGTCTGCAGTGTGGCCGCGACGCGCGCGACCGTTTCGACATCCCGCAACCGAAGCAGGCCGTTCTCGATCTTGCAGACGCGGCTCTGCGCCAAGCCGACCAGGAAGCCGAACTCCTCCTGCGTTACCCCCAGCTCGCGCCGGGCGGTCCTGAAGAAGTCGCCGAAGTCGTACTGCGCCAAGGCCGACACCACGGCCGGGCGCTGGTAGAAGTCCGCCGACAACGCGGTGGCATCCGCCGGTTTGTGCTGCCGGCGCGCGCAGGGGTCACACAACCGCCCGTTGTTCGTACGGCGTAGCCGTGCGTTGCAGCTCGTACAGCGCCGATCGGCCGGATGGTCCACCGGCCACCTCCCTCGTCCCTAAGGCCGGATCAACGGAGCGTATCGAGATCGACACATTTGCCGATACGGATAGCGGCCCATTATCCCGGCGAATCGGAAACGGATCTATTCCAAATGGCATATCGATCATGCCGATCCGGCCATTCCAATGCGTCATTGAACGGATACGAACCGTACTGGATGGTCGCCCCAAGGCACCGGGGCAGGTGCCGGGCACCGGAACCGGACAGGTCAGGCGTCGAGGGGGCCGGCCGACCTCCCTCCCGGCCCGTTCCGACCCCGCCTGTCTCGGTGTCACCCACCAACACGGCTTCGGATACGGGATGGTGAACAGCAGTGGAGGAAGCGACGCCGTACGGGACGCGGTACGAAACGCCGTACGACCAGCGATGGTGCGCGCCCACCAGGTGCTCTACCGCGTTGGGCGGCCGAATGAGACCACGACGGACGACGAGGAGATCGCAGCCGGCATTAAGGTCACGTTCACGGGTCCAACACCGTGGCGGCCGATCGGCACTTTGGTCGTGTCCCCCGTGGAGCTGCGGCGCTGGCAGCACACCGATCCCAGAGACCACCACGCCATGATGCTCGCCGCGTACGTCCGCGTGACGGTCGACGCCGAAGGCAACGTCACCCCGGTGTGGCGACACGCCGAGGAGGCGGCCGAGAGCCAGGCCGCCGGAGCTTCGACCCGATGATGACCGAGCCGCGCTCGCCGGAGCTGTACCCGCCACCGAGTGAGCCGGTGCCCTGCCGCTGGTGCAGCGGGCCGATCGTGAACACCGTACTTGGCTGGATGCACGTCAACGAGCACGGTGTTCCGCCGACTGGCTGGCTCTGCGCCATGCCGCACATGCACCTTGCCGAACCGCGCACGGAAGTGACACTCGCGATCGACCTTGGCACAGAGAGCACCGCGGCCCGGCCGGGGCCAGCGTCGGCGGCGCGTCCAGGTGAACCCTCCCGGCGGCCGACGCCGATTCCGCCGCGCAAGGGCGCGCACCAGGCAGACATCAGGCCGTCCGAGTGGCCGCCGTCGCCCGGCAGCGGGGACTGGTGGGAGCACCGCGGCTGAACGTGCCGGGCTCCATCTCCTTCGCTCCGTTTCACCTCTCGACCCTTTGAAGGACGCTGCCGCATGGCTGGATACGCGATCTTGCTGCTAACCGGATCACCTACGCCGGAGCATGGCGAGCTGCCCGTAGAGCGACCTTCGCGCCGAAGTACCTCAACTCGCCGCTAGCCAAGACGCCGTACACGCTCCGGCACGCCTGCGCGTCCACGTGGCTCAACGGTGGAGTCCAGCCGACGCAGGTCGCGGAGTGGGCCGGCCACTCCGTTGATGTCCTGCTGACGGTGTACGCGAAGTGCTTGCACGGCCAGGAGCACCTTGCGCGGCGGCGCATCGAGGCAGCGTTGCGCCAGGAGTAGGCCCGCCGAACTTCGGCACGTATTCGGCAAGGACCGTCGTAGGTGGCCGGTAGCAGCCGGGAACAGCCGGGGAGATCAGTCAGGCCCCTGACCAGTGTTTGTGCTGGTCAGGGGCCTGTTTCCGCTGGTAAGGGCTGGTGCCCCCGGCAGGAATCGAACCTGCGACCTGCGGTTTAGGAAACCGTCGCTCTATCCCCTGAGCTACGAGGGCGTACGCCGAACGTGGCGGCGTCCGTAGCAAGTCTGCCATGCGGGTACGGCTGACGCGGACCGGTATCCGGGCGTGCGCCGACGCCGTACACTCGGCGGGTCGATCGGTCGTCGATGGCTCGCGTGCGCCGCGAAGCACGTACACCGATGAAGGTTTTGATCTTGGGCGGAGCCGCCGCCCGTCTCTGGTGAGCCCGGCGATCCGGGTACGGCCCCGGCGTGAGCTGCGTGCGGCGCGCCCTCGCCGTTCCCACCAGTGTTGGGGTCACCTGATCGCTGCGCCGCTGTGGCCGTTGCACGGCGCGAATGGATCTCGTCGCCCTCGACGCCCAGCCCGGCGAGCAGCCGGATGCTGTCCTGGGTCACCTTGCTGAACGTGTGCGCCGGGCTGCGGTGGACCGCGATCACCTCAGCCCGGGCGGCCGTAGCCATAGATCTCCCACTTGTCGTAGCGCACCTGCTCGACGTACCGGCCGGGCTCGGGGGCGTGCACGATCCAGCCGTCGCCGACGTACACCGCGTCGTGGTGGATGTCGCTGTAGTAGAAGACGATGTCGCCGGGGGCGAGCTCGTCCCGGCTGACCCGCCTGGTGGCGTAGTACTGCTTCTTCGACGAGTGCGGCAGCGAGACACCGGCCTCCCGCCACGACGCCAGCACCAGCCCGGAGCAGTCGAACGAGTCCGGGCCGTCGGAGCCGAAGGAGTACGGGTCGCCGATCTGCGCGATCGCGTACCGGACCGCCTTGCCGGCGGGGCCCGGGATGTACGGCGGGATGTAGCTGGGCTTGTTGTTGCCGTACTTCTCGCCGTACGCCTTCCGGCGCAGCTCCTGCAGCTTGTCGATCTGACCCTGGATCTTCTTCTTGCGGGCGGCCAGGTCGTGCTCGATCTCGCGCCGGTCGGCGAGCAGGCTGTCGATCGCGCCCTTCTGCCGGTTGAGCCGGGAGGTGATCAGCTCCAGCCCGTGCAGCCCCTTCTGCTGACCCGCGGCGAGCCGGTCCAGTGTGGACAGCTGGTCGACCAGCGTCTCGGGGGAGCCGGAGCCGAGCAGCGCGTTGACCGCGCTGGCGCGCCCGCCCTTGTACGCCTGCTTGGCGATCTTGCCGACCTCGGCGTACATCTTGTCGGCCTTGTCCTGCAGCGGCTTCATCGACTTCGCCAGCCGCGCCGCCTTCGCCTTGGTCTCGTCGAGCTTGTCGCGCGCCTGGTTGTACTTCTCGATCACGGGGCCGAGCTGGGCGGCGAGCTTCTCGATCTTCGCCTCCAGCTCCTGGATCGACGGGTCGGCGGCGGCCGGCGTCGCGGTGGCCGCAAGCCCCAGCGTGACACCGAGCGTGACTAGAAGAGCGAAGAACCTTCCGGGGGTACGAGGGCCGCGCGTGATCGCGGCGGGTTGGTCAGTCACCGGGGACCGGCTCCTTCTTCCGCTACCGCCTACCGGGTTAGCTGACGGGTTCGGGCGGGAAGAAGTGTCGCCCTACCGCTGGCCCGAGGGGACGTGGCCGGCGGATTCACCCCAGAGGGATGGTTCCCCGGTTCGCCAGGTGCGGCGATTCGGCGGTGTCCGGCGACGCCGCGGGGGGCGGCTGACAGTCGTACGGACGGCCCCTAAGAGTAGAGATTGCCCGGTACGCGTCGCAACCGGTTCGGGGTAACACGCGGGGAAATTGCGCCACGTGATCACTCGTGGTGATCACCGGGTCTGCGGCTGGTGTCATCGGCGGCGTACCGCTGATACCCTAGGGGGGTACGTAAGGTGGCTGAGGCCCGAGATGACGGAGCAGCTGAGATGACAGAGCACACCGCCGCGCAGCACGGCTACAGCGACGACAAGGCTGCCCTGCTGGCGAGGCTGCGCCGGATCGAGGGCCAGGTACGCGGCGTCGCCCGCATGGTCGACGAGGACACGTACTGCATCGACGTACTGACCCAGATCTCGGCGGCGAACCGGGCCCTGCAGGCGGTCGCGGTAGGGCTGCTGGAGCAGCACATCGGGCACTGCGTGGTGCAGGCCGCCGCGAACGGCGGCGACGAGGCACAGGCGAAGGTGAAGGAAGCCTCCGACGCGATCGCCCGCCTCGTCCGGTCGTGAAGCCGCACAGCCTGATCCGCACAACCTGATCTGCGGCACACGCACCTGGACGGCTATCGTCGCGGGGGTGTCCGTCGCTGGGGTTTCGGTTGGGGTGAAGATGCGAGCTGTCGGGGCGCTGTCCGCGCTCATGGTCCTGCTGGCGAGTGTGCTGCCCGGCGCGTCGCCGGCGTACGCCCACGTCTCGTTGGTCTCCAGCGACCCGGAGCAGGGCGCGACCCTGCAGGAGGCGCCCGCCGAGGTGACGCTCACCTTCAGCGGCGCGATCAACCCCGAGCTCGCGACCGTGAAGGTCGTCCAGGAGGACGGCACCGCGCTGCACGACGGTGATACCCGGGTCGACGGCAAGCAGGTGACCCAGTCGCTGCTGCCGGGTACGGGCGCCGCCACCGTGACGTACAAGGTGGTCGCCGTCGACGGCCACTCCGTACAGGGCGTGATCCAGTACACCGTCGCAGCCGAGTCCGAGGCGCCGACCGCGACGGCAGTGGCAGACGCGCCGTCCCCCGCGCCGACAAAGGGCCGTACGGTGACCCGCAGCTGGATCTGGCTGGTGGTCGGGGCGGGCGGTCTCATCCTGATCGGCGCGCTGGCGTACGTTCTCACCGTTGGCCGACAGCGGGGGAGTGAGGGCGGACCGGGCGATGCCGGCAGAACCGACGACGGATAGCGCGCCGCGCACCGATGGTGCGCCCAGCCGTGCCGTCACCAGCCCCACCCCGAGTGGCTTCGGTGTCGCGCTGACCGCGGCTGGCCTGGCGATCGCGGCGCTGGTCGTGCTGCTGGTGCTGGGCGTCGTCGGAGTACTGCCCGGGGAGTCGCTGCCCGGGCTGGCCGATCCCGGGCCGGTCACCCGCTGGGGGCTTCCGCTGGCCACGGTGCTCGCCCGGCTCGCCGCGGTGGTGACGGTCGGCTCGCTGCTCGCCGCCGCGTTCCTAAGCCCCGGACTCGCGGGGGAGCGGCGTACCGCTGGGCGTACCGTCGGGCCGGCCGGCTACCGGTGGCTGCGCGGGGCCTCGTGGGCGGC
>JBOGDG010000045.1:0-12086 GCA_050701655.1 Micromonosporaceae bacterium | reverse complement strand
GACGTGGCCGGTGACCGTCTTGAGCTGCTTCTCCGAGGTCAGCGACCCCATGTCGAGGTCGAGATCGGTGTAGCTGGCGCCCAGTTTCATCGCCGAGACTGCCGCCACGAACCGCTTCAGGAACTCCCCGTACACCTGCTCGTGTACGTACACCCGCTCGATCGAGATGCACAGCTGACCGGCGTTGGTGAAGCTGCCCGACACCGCGGACGTGACGGCACGGTCCAGATCGGCGTCGTCGAGCACCACCATCGGGTTCTTGCCGCCCAGCTCCAGCGAACAGCCGACCAGCCGGGCTCCGGAGCGCTGCGCCACGTCCCGCCCGGTCGCCGACGAGCCCGTGAAGCCGACGAAGTCGACCCGCTCCACCACCGCCGGCCCGATCACCGGGCCGTCCCCGATCACCACCTGCAGTACGCCGTCGGGCACCCCGGCGCGGCGGGCCAGCTCGACGCCGTACAGCGGGCTGAGCGCGGTCTGGGTGTCGGGCTTGAGCACCACCGCGTTGCCGGCCACCAGCGCGGCCAGCGCGTCGCCGATCGCGAGCGCGAACGGGAAGTTCCATGGCGAGATGATCCCGACGACGCCCTTCGGCACCCGTAGCTCGGTGGCCGCCGCGACCCCGGGGAAGATGCCGGCGCGGCGCTTCGGGGCCAGCAGTTTCGGCGCCTTGCGTACGTAGTAGCTGCCGGACAGCAGCGGGTCGAGCTGCTCCAGGTACGCGTGCAGCCGCGCCTTGCCGGTCTCGGCCTGGATCAGGTCGCTGATCCGCTCCCGCTCGTCGTGGATCAGGTCGACCAGCCGGCGTACGATCCGGGCGCGTTGCCGTACCGGGGTGGCGGCCCAGGCGGGCTGGGCGGCGCGTGCGGTCTGTACGGCGTACGCCACGTCGTCCACTGTGGAGACCGGGAGCTCGGCGAGCGGGCCGCCGGTGAAGACGTGGGTGGTGGTCGTGGTCTCGCCGCCGCTCGACACGATCAGGCTGCCCAGCCGGCGGATCAGCTCCGGAGTCACCGACTCCGGGAGCGTGAGCTGCTCGTGTGCGGTCGCGGTCATCGCCGCCTCACCCCTTCGCTGCCTGGATGTTGCCTGCCGCCTCGCCGGCTTCTGCCGCGGCTTCCGCGTCGGCGGTGGGGGCGCTGTCGGCGGCGCGGGCCTCGTACGCCGCCCGCTCGGCCGTTCCGGCGGCCTCCATGAAGAGCCGGTCGGCGCCGGTCTGGCGTACGAACCACTCGGAGAACCAGCGCGGCATGAACCGCAGCACGCGGTTGAGCCCGCCGACCAGCCGTGGCACGAACACGTCGAACCGGTCGGTGCGTACCGCACGTACCACCGCCTCGGCCACCTGCTCGGGGGTGGACGACTTGACCAGCTTCGCGTCGGCGACTCCCGAGGTCAGCTCGGTACGCACGATCGCCGGCATCACCACCGAGATCCCGACCCCGGTGCCGCGCAGCTCCTGGCGTACCGCCTCGGACAGGCCGACCACGCCGTGCTTGGTGGCGCAGTACGTCGCCACCCCCGGCACCCCGACCTTGCCGGCGGTGGAGGCGACGTTGACGATGTGGCCGGTGCCGCGCGGCTTCATCCGGCGTACCGCCTCCCGGGTGCCGTGGATCACCGCGGCGAGGTTGATCGCGAGCTGCCGCGCCGTGGTCTCGGGCCGCTCGTCCTCGAACCAGGTGACCGGCATGATCCCGGCGTTGTTCACCAGTACGTCGACCGGCCCCAGCCGCTGCTCCACCTGGTCCAGGAAGCCGGTGAAGCCGGCGTGGTCGGTGACGTCGAGCGGCAGCGCCACCACGTCGGCGCCGATCCCGGCGGCGGTCTGTTTCGCCAGCTCAGCGTCGAGATCGCCGATCGCCACCCGGGCGCCCTCCCGATGCGCCGCGACCGCGATCGCGGCGCCGATGCCGCGCGCCGCCCCGGTGATCGCGACCACCTTGCCCCGCCATTCCTTACGCGCCATCAGGCACCTCCTGGATCGGCGCTGAACGGTGGTCCGTCAACGCGCGGTGGGCGAACGCCATCGCCAACTCCACTACTGTGCGCGGGTCATCGAGCTGAGGGCAATGCCCGCAATGCGGCAAAATCACCAACTCGCTCTGGGGTACGCCGGCGTGCAGCGCGCGGGACTCCACGATCGGCGTCCCCATCACGCCGCCACCTGCGAAATGCGGGCTGGCCACTACATACATTCGCGAATGTATGTAAACTCGGGGGATGACCAAGGTGGTTCCGAAGACCGGCCGCACCCAGGAGGAGCGGAGTACGGCGATGCGGCAGCGGCTGCTCGACGCCACCATCGAATGCCTCGTCGAGTACGGCTACGCCGGCACCACCGTAACCAAAATCGCCGAGCGGGCGGGCGTGACCCGCGGCGCCCAGGTGCACCACTACCGTACGAAGGCCGACCTGGTCGCGGCGGCGATCGCGTACCTCGCCGACAAGCTGGCCGACCAGACGATCGCCGACCTGGAGCGGCTGGGGCACTCCGACGACCTGATCGGCGACGCGCTGGACATGATCTGGGAGGTCCACCAGGGGCCGGTCTTCGCCGCCAGCGTGGAATTCTGGGTCGCGGCGCGCACCGACCCGAAGCTGCGTGACCACGTGTCCGCGTTGGAGCACACCACCGTCGCGACCGTGGTCGAGTCCGGCAAGGATCTGCTGGGCGGCGTCGCCGACCGCCCGGAGTACCGGCACATCCTGTTCACCGCGATGGACGTGGTACGCGGGATCCTGATCAGCAGCTGGGCCAACCCGGATCCCGCGCAACGTAACGCGCGTTGGAAGCGCGCCAAGGAGCGGCTGCGCGTGATGATCGCAGCCACTCTCGACGAGACCGCCGCCCCCGGCCACTAGGCCAGCAGCCCTTTCGCGACCTGGGTGATCTGGACTTCGTTGCTGCCGGCGTAGATCATCAGCGACTTGGCGTCCCGGGCGAGCTGCTCGACCCGGTACTCGGCCATGTAGCCGTTGCCGCCGAAGAGCTGTACGGCATCCATCGCCACCTCGGTGGCCACCTCAGACGAATACCACTTGATCGCCGAAGCCTCCGCCAGCGACGGCAGCGACCCCGCGCGCGCCTTCTCGACGGTCTGGAACAGCATGTTCTGTACGTTGATCCGCGCCAGCTCCATCTTCGCCAGCTTCAGCTGGATCAGCTGGAAGTCGGCGATCGGCTTGTCCCACAGCTTGCGGGTCTTGGCGTAGTCGACGCACAGCCGCAGGCACTCGTTGATGATCCCCAGCGACAGCGCCGCCACCCCGACCCGCTCCGTCACGAAGCCCTCGCGGGCGCTCTCCCGCCCGTCACCGCTCTCATGCGCTTCGGTTTCGCCGAGCAGCCGGTCCGGGCCGAGCTTCACGTTGTCGAAGAACAGCTCACCGGTCGGCGAGGAGTGCATGCCCATCTTGCGCATCGGCCGGGACTGGGTGAAACCCTCCATACCTTTGTCGAGTACGAACAGCAGCACCCTCCGATCCCGGATCGGCGTGCCGTCGCCCTCGTCCAGCTTCGCGTACACCACGGTGGTGTCGGCGTACGGGCCGTTGGTGATGAAGGTCTTCTGTCCATTGAGGACATAGCCGTCGCCGTCGCGGCGGACCGTGGTACGCATCCCGCCGAACGCGTCCGACCCGGAATCCGGCTCGGTGAGCGCCCAGGCGGCTACCTTGTCGAAAGTCACCAGCGACGGCAGCCAGCGCTCTTTCTGGGCCAGCGTGCCGCGCGCCATGATCGTGGACGCGCCGAGCCCGAGGCTGACCCCGATCGCGGCGATCATCCCGAGGCTCACCCCGGCAAGCTCGCTGGCCAGGATCAGCCCCATCGTCTCCTGCCCACCAAGGCCGATCCCGCCGGCTTTTCGTGTGCCAGGCTGCCCCTCCCGGGCCCGCTCTTTGTCGAGGAGCTTGCGGAGCTGCTCGCTTGCCATCGCGTCGATCGCGAAGGCGGCGAACAGCTTGCGGATCAGGTCGTACGGCGGCAGGTCACCGTGCTCCAGCTCGTCGACGTGCGGCCTGATCTCCTTGTCGACGAACTCCCGGATGGCGCCGCGTACCAGCTCGTCGGTCTCCGACCACTCGATCATGACCAGCCTCCCAGCTGCGCGGCGACCTCGTCGATCGTCCACGGCTTCTCGGTCTCGGTGGTCTTCGCGACCGTCCAGCCCGACAGCTCCTGGATCGAGCCGCCCTGGACCGCGTACACCTTGCCGGTGACCGGGCAGGACTCGGTCGCCAGGTACGCCACCAGCGGCGAGATCTGCGCCGGGCTGAACAGGTCGACCTCGCCCTCCTCGACCTCCTGGGCGAAGATCGCGCCCATCCCCGGGGTCGCCAGCGTGAGCCGGGTACGGGCCACCGGCGCGATCGCGTTGGCGCGTACGCCGTACCGCTCCAGCTCCTCGGCGGCGACCAGGGTGAGCGCCGCGATCCCGGCCTTGGCGGCGCCGTAGTTGGCCTGCCCAGCGTTCGGCAGTGTGGTGCCGGAGGCCGACGCGGTGTTGATCACCGACGCGCGTACCGGCCGGCCGGCCTTCGACTCCGCCTTCCAGTACGCCGCCGCGTGCCGCAGCACCGCCGCATGCCCCTTCAGGTGTACGGCGATCACCGCGTCCCACTGCGCCTCGTCCATGCCGGCGATGAACGCGTCCCGCAGGATCCCGGCGTTGTTCACGACGACGTCCAAGCAGCCGAACGACGACACCGCCTGCTCGACCAGCCGGGCCGCCCCGGTCCAGTCCGCGACGTTGTCGGTGTTGGCGACCGCCTTGCCGCCGGCCGCGGTGATCTCGTCGGCCACCTGCTGCGCCGGCCCGACATCGGTGCCGGTGCCGTCGTTGGCGCCGCCCAGGTCGTTGACCACGACGCTGGCACCCTCGGCCGCGAACAGCAGCGCATGCTCGCGCCCGATGCCGCGCCCGGCGCCGGTGACGATGGCGACCCGTCCGTCCAGTGCACCCATGTCAGTCCTCGATCTCCGCCAGGCCGTCCTTGATCACGACGGCGTCCCCGACAGTGGTTTCGTAGTGGTACGTGGTGGCGCCGTCGCCGCCGGCGCCCCGCCAGATCTCGGTGTCCAGGTCCTGACCAGGCAGTACGGGCTTCGCGAACCGCACCGCCAGCCGCTTCAGCCGGGACACGTCGGAGCCGGCCACCTCGGTGAGCACCGCCCACGAGGTGAACGCCATCGAGCACAGCCCGTGCGCGATGATCCCCGGCAGACCGGAGGCGCGCGCCACCTCTTCGTCGAGGTGGATCGGCATCGGGTCGCCGGCGGCGGGGCCGTACCGGAAGGTCTGGTCCTCGTCCACGTGCTGGGCGACCTTCGCCACCGGCGCGGCGCCCACCCGCAGCGCCTCTGGAAACTTGTGGTCCGGGGCGAGCGAACCCTGCGCGTCCCCGGTATCGAAGCCCCGTACGAAGACCGTCACGTGCTGCTCGTTGACCAGCTCACCCGCCTCGTCGCGGCACTCCAGGTAGATCGCGAGGCGGCTGCCGTTGGGGAGGCCCTCGTACCCGATAGCCCTGCTCTTGGAGACCAGTACGTCGCCGGGCCGGATCGGGCGGTGGAACCGGAAGTCCTGCTCGCCGTGCACGATCTTGCCGAACATGGACAGCGGCACCACCTCGATCGCCGGCTCCATCAGCGAGGCGAAGACCGGCACGATCGCGAACACCGGCGGCGCCACGTCGCCCCGGCGGTGCGCCTCGATCGGGTCGTTGGTCGCGGCCGCGTACTCGATGATCCGGGCCCGGGTGACCTCGAACCGGGTCTCGTCGGTCCAGGTGCCGAGGCCACTCGGGTCGAAGGTCTCCCCGGACATCAGTCCACCAGCGCCTTGAACCTGTCGAGCGAGGTCTCCAGCTCCTTCTGGCCCTGCTTCTCGATCGCCTTGCCCAGCGCGCCGACGATCATCTGGCCGGAGAACTCGGTGCTCAGGCCGAACGTCGAGCCCTCGCCGGCCGGGGTCACCGCGATCTGGATCGCGACCTTGACGCCGGCCATGCCGGTGCCCGAGATGACCACCTTTGACGGCGGCTCGTACTCGTCGACGGTCCAGGTGATGGTGTTGGGCATCCCCATCATCGAGATCACCTCGGTGAGCTGCGCCCCCTTGGTCATCTCCGCCGGTACGTCGCCCTTCCACTTCACGTGCAGCGTCAGCCACTTCTCGAACAGGTTGGGGTCGGACGCGAGCGCCCACACCTTCTCGGGCGGGGCGGGCAACTCGAGCGACGAAGAGATCTGACCCATGACGTTGTCTCCTGACGGTTGGCTCGTCGGTTGCGGTAGGTGTGCAGTTCAGCGATCAGCTCGTTGGTACGCGGTGACCACGGCGGAGCCGCCGAGGCCGATGTTGTGCTGCAGCGCGGCGGTGACGCCGTCGACCTGGCGCTGGTCGGCCCGGCCGCGCAGCTGCCAGGTCAGCTCGGCGCACTGCGCCAGCCCGGTGGCGCCGAGCGGGTGGCCCTTGGAGATCAGCCCGCCGGACGGGTTGACCACCCAGCGGCCGCCGTACGTGGTGTCGTTGTTGTCGATCAGCTTGCCGGCCTCGCCCTCGCCGCACAGGCCGAGGGCTTCGTAGAGCAGCAGCTCGTTGGCGGAGAAGCAGTCGTGCAGCTCGATCACCTGGAAGTCCTCGGGGCCGAGGCCGGACTGCTCGTACACCTGGCGGGCGGCCCGCACGTTCATGTCGTACCCGATGAGGTTCTTCGCGGTGCCGTCGAAGGTGGACTGGAAGTCGGTGGTGAGCGCCTGGCCGACGATCTCGACCGCCTGGTCTTTGAGGTTCTGTTTGTCCACAACGGACTCACTGGCGAGAATCGCAGCGCCGGAGCCGTCCGAGGTGGGCGAGCACTGCAGCTTGGTCAGCGGGGAGTAGATCTCCCGGGACGCCTTGATCTCCTCCAGCGTGTACACGTCCTGGAACTGCGCGTACGGGTTGTTGGCGCTGTGGCGGTGGTTCTTCTCGCCGATCTTGGCGAAGTGGTCGGGGGTGCTGCCGTACCGCTCCATGTGCTCGCGGCCGGCCGCGCCGAACATCCACGGCGCCGGCGGGAACGCCACCTCGGAGATCTCGGCGAGCGCCTGGATGTGGCTCATCATCGGCTGCTCGCGGTCGTCGTACGTGGCGCCGAGCGAGCCGGGCTGCATCTTCTCGAAGCCGAGCGCGAGCGTGACGTCGGCGCGGCCGCCCCGGATCGCCTCCGCCGCCAGGTAGAGCGCCGTCGAGCCGGTCGAGCAGTTGCTGTTGACGTTGAAGATCGGGATGCCGGTCAGGCCGAGCTCGTACACGGCGCGGTGGCCGGAGGTGGACTCGCCGAAGACGTACCCGGCGTACGCCTGCTCGATCTGGTCGTACGCGATGCCGGCGTCTTCCAGCGCTTTCGTACCCGACTCGCGAGCCATCGCCGGGTAGTCCCAGCCCTCACGGCGCCCGGGCTTCTCGAACTTCGTCATCCCAACGCCGATCACGTACACCTTGCTCGGCCTGCTGCCCACGGCTCCTCCTCGCTGAGCGGGTGTGGCGGTAACCCGAAGCTAACATACATACAAGCGTGCACGTAAACTCGCGAAGCCGGTGACCCACGCCACTCCGTACCCCCGGGAAAGCGTGAAAAATCGGTCCGCAGGCCGGGCCCGAGGGCTGCTACGCGAGAAGCTCTTCCGTTTCTCCCCGATCGGCCATACCTTCCTGATACAGCTCATTACCGCAAGGTAACCGCACTGGCAGGAGGCGCCGATGACCGACTTCTTGACCCGGGTACGGGCCGGGGTGACGCGGGTGCCGGTGGTCCTGGAAAGCGCCCACGTGCTGCAGCAACGCGGCCTGCTCCGGCTCAGCCGGCCCGACGAGATGCTCAAGTCGTTGGTGTCGGTACGCCAGCTCGGGCCATTCGCCGGCGCCGTGAAGATCGCCGCGCGCCGCGACCCCGACGCGCTCGGGCTGGTCGACGATCTAGGCGAGCTGACGTTCACCCAGCTCGACAAGCGGTCCAATTCGCTGGCCCGCGCCTGGCACGCCGACGGGATGAAGCCCGGCGACGTGATCGGGCTGCTGTGTCGCGACCATCGCGGGCTGCTCGACGGCATGTTCGCCGCCGCCAAGGTCGGTGCCCGCGCGGTGCTGCTCAACACCGGCTTCGCCGGCCGGCAGCTCGCCGACGTCGCCGCCCGCGAGGGCATCGTCGCGATCGCGTACGACCAGGAGTTCGCGCCCGTGGTGGCAGCCGTCGGCGGCGACGTGAGGCGCTACCTGGCGTGGGTCGACGACGTGGCCGACCAGCCGACCCTGGAAGAGCTGATCGAGAAGACCTCCGACCGGGACGTACCGGGGCCGAAGCAGGCCGGCGGGATCGTACTGCTCACCAGCGGCACCACCGGCACCCCGAAGGGCGCCCCCCGGCAGGTACGTTCGCCGCTGGCCGCCGCGGAGTTCCTCGACCGGGTGCCGTACCGGCGCAACGAAGCGACCGTGATCGGAGCGCCGCTGTTCCACGGCACCGGGCTGTCGCAGTTCGTGCTGACCCTGGCGATGGCGTCCACCACCGTGATGGCCCGCCGGTTCAACCCCGAACAGACCCTGGCCCGGATCGAGAAGTACCGCTGCACCGGGATGGTGCTGGTGCCGACCATGCTGCAGCGCATCCTCGACCTCGGTGACGAGGTCCTGAAACGCCACGACACCTCGTCGCTGCGGATCCTGTTCACCGCCGGCTCCGCGCTCTCCCCCGAGGTCGGCAACCGCGCCACCGAGGCGTTCGGCGAGGTGATCTACAACCTGTACGGCTCCACCGAGGTAGCCGTCGCCAGCGTCGCCACCCCCGCGGACTGGAGGGCGGCCCCCGGCACCGTCGGCAAACCCCCGGTCGGCTGCCGCGTGGTGCTCTACGACGCGGACGACCGGCCGGTCACCGAGCCAGAAAGACCCGGCCGGGTGTACGTCTCCAGCGGGCTGAAGTTCGGCGGCTACACCGGCGGCGGCAGCAAGGACGAGATCGACGGACTGATGTCATCGGGGGACGTGGGCCACTTCGACGCCGAAGGCCGGCTCTTCATCGACGGCCGCGCCGACGACATGATCGTCTCCGGCGGCGAGAACGTGTACCCGGGAGAGGTCGAGAACCTGCTGGTCGAGCACGACAAGATCAACGATGCGGCGGTGATCGGCGTACCGGACCCGGAGTTCGGGCAGCGGTTGAAGGCGTTCGTCGTGGTCGAGCCCGGCCACAGCATCGAACCCGACGAGGTCAAGGCGTACGTTAAGGGGCAGCTCGCCAGGTACAAGGTGCCCCGCGAGGTCGCCTACCTCGACGAGCTGCCCCGCAACCCGACCGGCAAGCTGCTGCGCAACAAACTCTCGTAACCCCCTCCCGTACCCCCACTTCCACCGGAGAGCCGGACTGCCGTGACCTCTCGGCACGGACCACGAGACGACTCAACCGGAGGCTCGGATGGCTGATCCCCCGTCGCCTGACCGTGCGCCCACCCCACCCCGCCCCACCCGTGCGTCCGCGCCGCGCAGCCGGGCACCCGCGCGGCGCAGCCGGGCGTCCGACGCGTTGCGGAGCGCGGGTGTGCTGCGCCGCACCGGGCTGCTGCGCCCCGGCCGGCCCGACGAGATGCTGCGCTCCCTGACATCGGTACGCCGGTACGGTCCGTTCGCCGGCGCACTCCGGATCGCCGCACAGCGCGAGCCGGACGACATCGGGCTGGTCGACGACCTCGGCACCCTCACCTTCGCGCAGCTCGACCGGCGCTCCAACGCGCTCGCCCGCGTCTGGCACCAGCACCGGCTGACCTCCCAGGACGTGATCGGGCTGCTGTGCCGCAACCACCGCGGCTTCCTGGACGCGATCTTCGCCTGCGCCAAACTCGGCGCCCGCGCGGTGCTGCTCAACACCGGCTTCGGCCCCGGCCAGCTCGCCGATGTCGTGGCCCGGGAAGCCATCACCGTGATCGTGCATGATCAGGAGTTCGCGCCGGTGATCGCCGCGATGCCGGCCCCGGTGGCGCGGTACCTGGCGTGGGTGGACGTACCGGGGGCGGCTGACGTACCGCCGTTGGAGAGCCTGATCGCGACCACCGACGACGACGAGGTGCCGGCACCGCGTACCGCCGCCGGCATGGTGCTGCTGACCAGCGGCACCACCGGTACGCCGAAGGGCGCCCCGCGACAGGTACGCTCCCCGCTCGGCCTCGCCGAGTTCCTCGACCGGGTGCCGTACCAGCGGCAGGAAGCCACCATGATCAGCGCGCCGCTGTTCCACGGCACCGGCATGTCGCAGCTGATCGTCACGCTGGCGCTGGCGTCGACGACCGTACTGGCCCGCCGGTTCGACCCCGGCATCACGATGGGGCGGATCCACCAGCTGCGCTGCACCGCCGCCGTACTGGTGCCGACCATGCTGCAGCGGATCCTCGATCTCGGACCTCACGTACTCGCCCGGTACGACACCGAGTCCCTGCGGATCATCCTGTGCGCCGGCTCGTCGCTGTCCCCCGAGCTCGGCAACCGCGCGATGCGCGCCTTCGGCCCGGTGGTCTACAACCTGTACGGCTCCACCGAGGTCGCCGTCGCCACGGTCGCCACGCCCCAGGACTGGCGCCGCGCCCCCGGCACCGTCGGCCGCCGGCCGGTGGGCTGCCGGGTCCGGCTGTACGACGACTCCGGGCGGCCGGTGCGGGCCCCGTACCAGCAGGGACGCATCTTCGTGGGCAGTGGCCTGCAGTTCACCGGATACACCGGCGGCGGCACCAAGGAGGAGATCGACGGACTGCTGAGCACCGGCGACGTGGGCCACTTCGACGCCAGCGGGCTGCTGTTCGTGGACGGCCGCGCTGACGACATGATCGTCTCCGGCGGCGAGAACGTGTACCCCGGCGAGGTGGAGAACCTGCTCGTCGAACACCCCGCGATCAGCGACGCCGCCGTGGTCGGCGTACCGGACCCGGAGTACGGCCAGCGGCTCGCCGCGTACGTCGTCCTGGTACCCGGCGCCTGGCTGGCCCCCGAGCAGATCCAGGAGTACGTCATGGCAAACCTCGCCCGCTTCAAGGTCCCCCGCCTGGTGCGCTACCTGGAAGACCTCCCCCGCAACCCCACCGGCAAACTCCTCCGCCACCTCCTCCCCTGACCGCCCCCCTGCGCGACAGCAGGGGCGCTGCCGGTGGCAGGGGGGTTAGGCGGTGGCTTTTTCCAGGTCGGTCAGGGAGGTTTCGAGGTGGGTGAGGAGGCGTTGCAGGTGGGGGACGCTGCGGCGGCAGCCGGTCAGGCCGAACTCCAGGCTGTCCACGTAGCTGGTCACCGTGATGTTGAGCGCCTGGCCGTCGAACGGGATCGAGAGCGGGTACACGCCCTGCAGCCGGGCGCCGTTGAAGTACAGCGGTTTGCGGGGGCCGGGGACGTTCGAGATCAGGATGTTGAACGGCGGCGGTACGAGTGCCGGCATCCCGGGGACCGGCGGGATCAGGAGCGCCGCCAACGGCACCGCGGACAGAGCCGTGGCTTGCAGCGCGGTGAGGCCGGCGTACACCCGTTTGCCGCGCTGGGTGCCGATGACGATCTCGGACAGCCGCGCGGCGGGGTCGTCGAGGTGGGTGCCGAGGCTGCAGAGGATCAACCCGACCGCGTTGCCGCCCTCGGCCGCCACGCCGGGCTTGCCGCGCAGCGACACCGGGACCGCCGCCACCAGCGGTTTGTCGGGCAGCGCGTCCTGTTCCTGCAGGTAGTGCCGTAGCGCGCCGGCGCACATCGCCAGCATCACGTCGTTGAGGGTGGCGTTGGCGGCCCGGCCGACCGCCTGGATCCGGCTGATCGGCCAGCCCTGCGCCGCGAACCGGCGCGCGCCCGTGATCGGTACGTTCAGCATCGACGTCGGCGCCTGGAACGGGATCGCGCCGGCCTGCTCCCGCAGCAGCTCGTTCACCACGCGTACCACCGCGGGGCCGAGGCCGACCAGCTCGCGTACGGTACGGGCGGCCGCCGCCACCCCCGCCAGCGGGCCGGTGAGGAAGTCCGGCAGCCCGAGCCCACCGCCGGCGGTGTCGCCGCCGTCGGAACGCGGCGGGGCGGCGG
>JBOGDG010000044.1:0-12087 GCA_050701655.1 Micromonosporaceae bacterium | reverse complement strand
GGCGCGGTGTCGGTGGGTGGCCCCGGCGAGGCGGGCGCGGTGTTGCCGCGCTGCCGCCGGGGCAGCAGCGCCAGGCCGGCGACCAGCATGATCAGCCCCACCACCACCAGTACGCCGCCAGCCGCCAGCGCGCTCTCGAACAGCACCGCCACCGCCGTGGTCGGCACCAGCAACGCCATCAGTACAGCGGCGGCCAGGAACGGCCAGCGCCGGCTGCGCGCGAAGCCCACGAAGAGTCCGACCACGAACAGGCTGCCGGCGAACAGCCCCAGCGGCGCCACCTCGTCGCTGTAGGCGGCCAGGTATTCGGAGCCGATCAGGCCGGCGGCACCGCCGAGGAACCCGGCGGCACCCGGCTCGCGCACCACACCGGCGATCGCCACCGCCAGCCAGGCGGCCCCGTACGCCACCATCGCCCAACCCCCGGACCAGATGCCGGTGTGGGGATCCACCTGCTGACCCAGCTCGACAGCGATGGCGAGGCCGCCGTACCAGACCGTGAGCAGCAGCGGCACCCGCCGGAAGATCAGGTACAGCGGCACCGCGACCAGCGCCACCCCCACCCCGTGGAACCCGAAGAACCAGTCGGCCTCGTGGCGACCCAGCAGCAGCTCGCGCAGCACCTCGGCGGCGCCACCGGCGACGACGGCGCCCAGGGCACCGAGCGTGGAGGCCAACCGGCGGCGCACCGGTGACTCGGTGACGCCGGTACGTTCCATGCCAGCCACCAGCGCGGCCACCACCAGGACCACCGCGGTCGCCACACTGACGGCGAACTGGCTGCGCAGCGCCAGGTCCTCCCAGAAGTACGACACGATCAGCCCGGCGCCACCGAAGACCAGCGCGCCGCCGACGTACCCGCCCGCCTCCACCAGGGCGCGGAACCTGCCGTCGCCGGTGGACACCGCGTCGCGGGCGCGTACCACCTCTTCCACGCGCCGCGCCTGCTCCGGCGACAGCGTCCCCTCGCCGACCAGCTCCCGCAGCGCCGTACCGAGTCGCGTCGATTCATCGCTCATGCCGACATCGTCGCCGGGCCGGCGTACGCCCGCACCAGCTCTGGTACTTACCGGCGGTGGGTAGTAACCCCCATGCCGGCCCGGGCGCCACGAGCGACCATGGAGCGGTGACCACGCCAGCGCACCCGTCCACCCGTAGGGTGGCGAGCCGGTGCGAGGATCACGACGTGGCTTTCGAGGTGCCGTTCTGGCGCGCGCTGGCGGTGTTCCGGCTCGCCGCGTTGGCGTACTCGGGCACGGTCACCGCGATCAACCTGCGGGGGTACGCCCACCCGGTCGTCGGCGGCGCCGTGCTCGCCGTGATGGTGGCGTGGACCCTGGCCGCCAGCTACGGGTACGCCGAGCCGGCGCGCCGCCGCTGGCCACTGCTCACCGCCGACCTGCTCGTCAGCGGCGGCTGCCTGCTCGCCACCGGCTGGGTGGTACGCCCCGGCGGCATCGCGTTCTACGAGTCGACACTGCCCGGGATCTGGGTGGGCGCCCCGGTGCTGGCGTGGGCGATCTCCGGCGGCCGCCGCCGCGGCACGGTGGCGGCGCTGCTGCTGGGGGCCGCCGACATCTCCATCCGCGGCGGGCTGGACCCGCGCAACCTGTCCGGCACCGCGTTGATGCTGCTCGCCGGGCTGGTGGTGGGACACGTCGGCCGGCTGGCGTTCGACGCCGAGGAACGGCTGCAGCAGGCCACCCAGCGGGAGGCGGCGATCCGGGAACGGGAACGCCTCGCCCGCCAGATCCACGACTCGGTGCTGCAGGTGCTGGCGCTGGTGCAGCGGCGCGGCGCCGAGCTGGGCAGCGATGCCGAGGAGCTGGGACGGCTCGCCGGTGAGCAGGAGAATGCGCTGCGCTCACTGGTCAGCACCGGCGAGTTCGCCGCCCCCGCCTCCGGGCTCTCCGATCTGCGTACGGCGCTGGGCCGGTACGCCTGCCCCACGGTCACGCTGGTGACCCCCGCCGATCCGGTGCCGCTGCCGGCGCGTACCACCGGGGAGGTGGCGGCCGCCGTGGGCAGCGCGCTGGACAATGTGGCACGACACTGCCCCGCCGGCACCCGGGCCTGGGTGGTGCTGGAGGCCGAGCCCGGCGAGGTGCTGGTGACCGTACGCGACGACGGCGCCGGCATCCCCGAGGGCCGGCTGCCGGAGGCGGCGGCCGCGGGACGGCTCGGGGTCGCGCAGTCGATCCGGGGGCGGATCGCCGATCTGGGCGGCACGGTGGCGATCACCAGCGCACCGGACGCCGGCACCGAGGTGGAGCTGCGGCTGCCGGTCCTCGCGACCCCCGATGCCTCGCCGCACCGGCGTGACACCGGCGCCTAGGCTGACGCTGTGCAGCAGGCGGAGATCCCGATCCGGGTCATGGTGGTCGACGACCATCCGATGTGGCGGGAAGGTGTCTCCCGCGACCTGACCGAGGCCGGGTACGACGTGGTCGCGGTCGCCGGCGACGCCCACCAGGCACTGCGGATCCTGCCGGCGGTGCGCCCCGACGTACTGGTGCTGGACCTGCAGCTGCCCGACCTGTCCGGCGTCGAGGTGATCCAGCGGCTGCCGGCCGGCGCCACCCGGGTGCTCGTGCTCTCCGCCAGCGCCGAACAGCAGGACGTACTCGACGCGGTGAAGGCCGGCGCCGCCGGCTACCTGGTGAAGTCCGCCGGCCGCGAAGAATTCCTCGACGCGGTACGCCGTACCGCCGCGGGCGACGCCGTGTTCACCCCCGGGCTGGCGGGGCTGGTGCTCGGCGAGTACCGCCGGCTGGCCGCCACGCCCGCCACCGGCGGCGACGCGCCACGGCTGTCCGAACGCGAGACCGAGGTGCTGCGGCTGGTGGCGAAGGGGCTCACGTACAAGCAGATCGCGACCCGGTTGACGATCTCGATCCGTACCGTGCAGAACCACGTCCAGAACACGCTCGGGAAGCTGCAGCTGCACAACCGTACGGAGCTGGTCCGGTACGCCATCGAGTCCGGCCTCGACGAGCCCGAGTAGTCCCGGACCAGCACACGTCAGTCGCAGACCAGCACACGTCAGTCGCAGACCCGCCGCGTCAGTCGCAGCCGATGCCGTCGCCGTCGCGGTCCAGGTCGTAGATGTCGGTACCGATCACCCGTACCGGACCGGTGACGTACGCGGGACCGTTACCGCTGCCGCCAGCGCAGTCGACGTCGCTGGCGATCGGTACGCAGCCGCTGTAGTTCGGGTCGCACCGGCTGGCCACCTTCGTCCCGACCGCGATCACCTCGGTGGTCGGTTTCCGGGTGACCTCTTCGCGAACCAGCTTCTTGCTGGTCTGCTTGCCGTCGACGAAGGTCACCTGGTACGTCAGCGTCTTCACCCCGCGGACGCCCTGGGTCCTCATCTTGGTGACGCCCTTGGCGAGCGACGAGTCGTTCACCTTCCTGGTGGAGAACGGCAGCGACCTGGTCTCCACGACGGTCTTCACCTCCACCGAGGGCGAGGGTTCGGGGGTACGCGAGGGAGTCTCCGAGGGCGTCGCGGACGGAGTTTCGACGAGCCGCGGGGTGGGAACCGGGTCGCCGCCGGAGACCTCGGGCGACGAGCAGGCCGACGCGACCGTGAGCAGGCCCGCCATCACCACCAGCCGCAGGCCGGCATTCACGCGGCGCTTCGGAGTGCGAGGTGGATACTGCTGGTCGGAGGATTCACGACTCTTGGCTCGGTGCGTCGAGTAATACATCGTGACAGTCTCGCAACGCTCCGTGATCACCCGCATCAGCTGATCAGACACGCGCAGTGACACCAATCCGACCCTCCGGCACCACAGCTCCCCCAAATGGGGACGCGGTTATCCGCGCGCGCTGGCGCGTACCCCCGGCATATTCTTGGCGCCGTATGTCCACACCACGTACGGCACCGCCGGTCACCTATCCGCCGCAGCTGCCGATCAGCCAGCGCGCCGAGGAGCTCCTGGCGGCGATCCGCGACCACCAGGTGGTGATCGTCGCGGGCGAGACCGGCTCCGGGAAGACCACCCAGCTGCCGAAGATCTGCCTGCAGCTGGGACGCGGCGCCGAGAAGCTGATCGGCCACACCCAGCCCCGGCGGCTCGCGGCCCGTACGGTCGCCGACCGGATCGCGGAGGAGCTGAAGACTCCGCTGGGGAGCACGATCGGCTACCAGGTGCGGTTCACCGACCGGGTCGGCGCCGACACGATGGTGAAAGTGATGACCGACGGCATCCTGCTCAACGAGATCCAGCGAGACCGTCAGCTCCGCAGGTACGACACCCTGATCATCGACGAGGCGCACGAACGCAGCCTCAACATCGACTTCATCCTGGGCCACCTCAAACAGCTGCTCCCCCGCCGCCCCGACCTGAAGCTGATCATCACCTCCGCGACCATCGACCCGGAGCGGTTCGCGAAGCACTTCGGCGGGCTGCTCAACGGGGACGCGCCGATCATCGAGGTGTCGGGGCGTACGTACCCGGTGGAGGTGCGTTACCGGCCGCTCGCCGAGACCGACGCCGATCAGGTGCAGGGGATCCTGGACGCGGTCTCCGAGCTGCGCCGGGAGGCGCCCGGCGACGTCCTGGTCTTCGCCAGCGGGGAGCGCGAGATCCGCGACGCCGCCGACGCGCTGCGAAAGCAGAAGCTGCCCGACACCGAGATCCTCCCGCTGTACGCGAGGCTCTCCACCGCCGAGCAGCACCGGGTGTTCCAGCCGCACGCCGGGCGGCGGATCGTGATCGCGACCAACGTCGCGGAGACCTCGCTGACGGTGCCCGGCATCAAGTACGTGATCGACCCCGGGACGGCACGGATCTCCCGGTACAGCGCCCGCACCAAGGTGCAGCGACTCCCGATCGAGCCGATCTCGCAGGCGTCGGCCAACCAGCGCAAAGGCCGCTGCGGCCGGCTCTCGGACGGCATCTGCATCCGGCTGTACGCGGAGGACGACTTCGCCTCACGACCCGAGTTCACCGATCCGGAGATCCTGCGTACCAACCTCGCCTCGGTGATCCTGCAGCTGACCGCCGCGAGGCTGGGCAGGATCGAAACCTTCCCGTTCATCGACCCACCCGACCGGCGCAACATCACCGATGGGGTACGGCTGCTCGAAGAGCTGGGGGCGCTGCAGAAGGCGGCGCTCACCCCGCTCGGCCGACAGCTGGCGCGACTGCCGGTCGACCCTCGGCTGGCCCGGATGATCATCGCGGCCGGCGACCAGCACTGTGTACGCGAAGTCCTGATCATCGTCGCCGGGCTCGCGATCCAGGATCCGCGGGAGCGGCCCAGCGACCAGCAGCAGGCCGCCGACGCCGCGCACCAGAGATTTGCCGAGCCGGAGTCGGACTTCCTGGCGTACCTCAATCTCTGGAACTACCTCGGCGAGCAGCAGAAACAGCTCTCCTCCAACCAGTTCCGCAAGCGGTGCAAGGCGGAGTTCCTGCACTACCTGCGGATCCGGGAGTGGCAGGACGTGCACGGCCAGCTCCGCCAGGTGGTACGCGAGCTGCGGCTTCCCGTCAACGACCAACCCGCCGACCCGACCCGGATCCACACCGCGCTGCTGGCCGGGCTGCTCTCCCACATCGGGGTACGCGACGCCGAGAAACGCGACTACCTGGGCGCCCGCAACGCCCACTTCGCGATCTTCCCCGGCTCCGGGCTGGCGAAGAAGCAGCCGCAGTGGGTGATGTCCGCCGAGCTGGTGGAGACCTCCCGGCTGTGGGCCCGCGTGAACGCCAAGATCGAGCCCGGCTGGGTCGAGCCGCTCGCCGGCCACCTGTTGAAGCGGCACTACAGCGAGCCGCACTGGGAGGCGAAACAGGGCGCCGTCATGGGGTACGAGAAGGTCACCCTGTACGGCGTGCCGATCGTCGCCCGCCGCAAGATCAACTTCGCCAAGGTCGATCCCGCGCTGGCCCGGGAGCTGTTCATCCGGCATGCGCTGGTGGAGGGCGACTGGCGTACCCACCACGAGTTCTTCGGGCACAACCGGGAGCTGCTCGACGACGTCGAGGAGCTGGAACACCGGGCCCGCCGGCGCGACATCCTGGTCGACGACGAGACCCTGTACGCCTTCTACGACCAGCGGATCCCCGACCATGTGGCCTCCGCGCGACACTTCGACAGCTGGTGGAAGCAGACCCGGCGCGCCACCCCGAAACTGCTGCACTTCGACCGGTCGCTGCTGGTCAACGAGGGCGCCGGGACGGTCTCGGAAGCCGACTACCCCGGCACCTGGGACGCCGGCGGAGTGCCGCTGCGGCTGACGTACCAGTTCGAGCCGGGCGCCGACGCGGACGGGGTGACCGTACACATCCCGCTCGCGCTGCTGGAACGGGTGCCGGCCGACGGGTTCGACTGGCAGGTGCCGGGGCTGCGGGAACAGGTGGTCACCGCGCTGCTGCGGTCACTGCCGAAACCGCTGCGGCGGCACTTCGTACCGGTGCCCGACCACGCCGCCGACGTCATCGACGCGCTGCCGGCGCACCCGGACGGCCCGCTGCTGCCCGCCCTGGAACGCGAGCTGTACGCGCTCACCGGCGTCACCGTGCCCCGCGACGCGTGGCAGCCCGCCCAGATCTCGGACCACCTCACGATGACGTTCCGGGTGGTGGACGCCGACGGCGAGCCGCTCGGCGAAGGCAAGGACCTGGCGGCGTTGCGGGCCCGGCTGAAGCCGAAGCTGAAGGTCGCCGTCTCGGCCGCGTCGGCGTCGATCGAGTGTCGGGGCTTGAAAACCTGGTCCATCGGTACGCTGCCCCGCACCGTCGTACAGGACCGGGCCGGTTTCCAGGTCACCGCGTACCCGGCGCTGACCGACGAGGGCGACAGCGTCGCGATCCGGGTGTACGAGTCCGAGCCCGAGCAGCGGTACGCGATGCGCGCCGGCACCCGCCGGCTGCTGCTGCTCAACCTGCCGTCCCCGGTCACGTTCACCCAGGGCCGGCTGGACAACCGGCAGAAGCTGGCGCTGTCCCGCAGCCCGTACCGCAGTGTCCCCGCGCTACTCGACGACTGCGCCGGCTGCGCCGTCGACGACCTCGTCGACCAGGTGGGCGGGCCGGCGTGGGACGAGGCCGGCTTCGAACGGCTCCGGGAGGCGGTCCGGCCCGAGCTGGTCGACGCCGTACTCGATGTGGTGTCCACGGTGGAGCGGATCCTGACCGCCGGGTACGCCGTAGAGTCCCGCCTCGGCACCGGCACCCCCGCCACGCTGCCCGCGCTCGCCGACCTGCGGCAGCAGCTGACCGGGCTGATCTACCCCGGTTTTGTCTCCGACACCGGTGCCGAACGGCTCCCCGACCTGGCCCGCTACCTGAAAGCCGCCCGGGTACGGCTCGACAAGCTGCCCGGCAACCCGCAGCGGGACCGCCAGCTCACCGACGAGGTGGCCGAGGTGTGGCAGGCGTACCAGGAGCTGGTGGCCGAGCTGGGCGCCGGCCGCGACGAGGTACGCCGGGTCCGCTGGATGGTCGAGGAGCTGCGGGTCAGCCGGTACGCCCAGCAGCTGAAGACGCCGTACCCGGTCTCCGCCACCCGGATCTACCGCGCCATCGACGACCTGCTGCCGTAACCGCCGCTGCGGGTGAAGCGGGCCGGACCTGGGACACTGGAGCCCGGCCTGCCTATCGAAGGAGAGTCGATGACGACATCGCTGCAACCCACCGAGGTGGGTTACCTGCGCCGAGGCGCGGCCGGCGCCGTCGCCACCGCGGTCGCCGAGCTGCGGGCCCGCAAGCTGGTGGTGATGATGCGTACCCGCCGGCTGGCTCGCAGCGAGCAGAACGTCCCCGGCGACATCTCGCCACTCGCCGCCGCGGTCCTGGCCTCCCTGAATCCGCCGAAGCCGCTCGGCGACCTGCGCTCCGCGACCGCGGTACGCCAGGCGCTGCGGACCGTCGACACGACACTGACCGAGGCGGGCCTGCTCACCGAACAGCCCCGCGGCCTGGCGAAGCTCGCCACGCTCGCCACCGGGCGCCGTACGCCCGCCGGCAAACAGCTGGTGGCCGAGCTCCGCGAGCGCCACCGCGACCTGAAGCCCAGCCGGCACGAATCCGCGTGGAACACCGCGACCCCGGAGCAGGTCGCGACCAGCGTCGCGCTGTTCGGCGCCTCCGCGCTCTACGACCTCGACCCGGTAGCCGGCGACGGGCCCGGACTCCGCTCCAGCCACAACGCCGAGGGCAGCGGCGGGCTCGGCTGACGTCCCGGACCTGGTCACCAGCTGCCGGCCGGCGACGCTACGACACCCGAACTGTGCGGCGTTCCGCCGGCTCGGCCGGCGCCTGCGCGACGGCGTCGGACAACATGCGGTGGTCGGCCCGGGTCTTGGTGAGCAGCGCCGGGTCCAGCTCCGCGACCATCACCGCCTCACCGGTGTCGGCCGCACGCCGCACCGGTCGGCCCTGCGGGTCGTAGATGCTCGAGCCGCCGTTGAACGACCACTCTCCGTCGCCGCCCACCAGGTTGGCGAAGCCGACGTAGCAGCTGTTGTCCAGTGCGCGGGCGGCGTAGTAGAGATCGCGCCGGTGTTCGCTGCCGAGCACGTACGCGGTCGGGCAGAGGTAGCCGTGGGCACCGGCCAGCGCCGCCGCGCGGGCGTGCTCCGGGAAGCAGCCGTCGTAGCAGATGCCGATCCCGAATCGCCATCCGTCGAGCTCCAGCGTGGCGCCGTACCCGCCGGGTGAGAACAGCCGGCGCTCGTCCGCGCCGCACAGGTGCTGCTTGTGGTACGCGGCGCGCACCCCACCCGCCGGGTCCACCAGCAGCGCGGAGCAGTGCCGTACCCCGTCATGCCGCCGCACACTCGCCCCGACCAGCACGATCACGCCGCAGTCGCGGCTCGCGTCGCGCAGCGGCTCCAGCCGGGAGTCCGCCACCCGGCCGTCTTCGGCGGCCGCCACGTCGCACCGCTCCGGGTCGGCCCCCAGCACCGGAGGGTGGTACGCCGGCAGGAACAGCTCCGGCAGCACCGCCAGCCGCGCCCCGTCGCCGCCCGCGCGGCGCACCAGCTCCGCGGCGGTACCCGCGTTGGCCGCCACCTCACCGGGCACCGCCGCCGCCTGTACCACCGCAACCCGGATCGACCTCTCGGGAACCAAGCTCATCGCACACCCTCGCTCCGCTCGGGCGGCGCCGTACCGTCAAGGTCCGGCGGCGCCGCGCTTCCAGGTCGTCCACCCGGACAGCTTGCCAAGCCGTACGTACGGATTGCATAACCGTCCGCCGGCTGTCACGATCAACGTGTGCCGCGGGTAAGCCAGGATACGCTCGACGCTCGGCGCCGGGAGATCCTCGCCGGCGCCCGTGCGTGTTTCGCCCGCCACGGGTACGAAGGCGCCACCGTACGCCGGCTCGAGGACCAGACCGGGCTGTCCCGGGGCGCCATCTTCCACCACTTCCGGGACAAGGAGTCGCTGTTCCTCGCCGTCGCCGAGGACGACGCGATGGCGATGGCCGAGACGGTGGCACACAACGGCCTGGTGCAGGTGATGCGGGATCTGGTGGCGCGCGCCGACGAGCCCGAGGTGGTGGGCTGGCTCGGCACCCAGCTGGAGGTCTCCCGCCGGCTGCGTACCGACCCCGAGTTCGCCAAGCGGTGGGCGGAGCGCTCCGAGGCGATCGCGCTCGCCACCCGGGAACGCCTGGAACGGCAGCGCGAGGCCGGTACGCTGCGCGACGACGTACCGGCGGAGGTGCTGCAGCGGCTGCTGGAGCTGGCCCACGACGGGCTGGTGCTGCACCTGGCGACGGGACGCACCACCGACGACCTCGCCCCGGTGCTCGACCTGATCGAAGCCGCCGTACGCCGCTGACCGTCAGCCCACGGGGTCGGCGGCGACCCGGGGCGAGTCGGCGAACTGGGTGCGATAGAGCTCCGCGTACAGCCCGCCGGCGGTGATCAGGTCGTCGTGCCGGCCACGCTCGACGATCTTCCCGTCGTCGATCACCAGCAGCTCGTCGGCGTCCCGTACGGTCGAGAACCGGTGCGCGATCACCAGCGCGGTACGCCCGCTCAGCGCCTCCCCCAGCGCCCGCTGCACCGCCGCCTCCGACTCCGAGTCCAGGTGCGCGGTGGCTTCGTCGAGGATCACTATGCTGGGCTCCTTCAGCAGCAGCCGCGCGATCGCGATCCGCTGCTTCTCGCCGCCGGAGAACCGGTAGCCCCGCTCTCCCACCACGGTGTCCAGCCCGTCCGGCAGGGACCGGATCAGGGTGCCCAGCTGCGCCCGCTGCAGCGCCGTCCAGAGCTCGTTGTCGGTCGCGTCCGGCCGGGCGTACGCCAGGTTGGCGCGCAGCGAGTCGTGGAACAGGTGCGCGTCCTGGGTGACCACCCCGATCGCGCCGCGCAGCGAATCCGCCCGCAGGTCCCGTACGTCGACCCCGTTGACCAGCACCTCGCCCTCGGTCACGTCGTAGATCCGCGGCACCAGCATCGACGTGGTGCTCTTGCCGGCGCCGGACGGGCCGACCAGCGCCACCAGCCTGCCCGGCTCCACGGTGAACGACACGCCCCGCAGCACCGGCTCGTTGCTGGCGCGCTCCAGCACCGCCACGTCCTCCAGCGAGGCCAGCGATACCTCCGAGGCGGCCGGATACCGGAAACCGACGTCGCGGAACTCGATCCGCCCCGGGCCGGCCGGCAGCTCCACCGCGCCCGGCTTGTCGACCACGCTCGGCTTCAGGTCCAGCACCTCGAACACCCGGTCGAAGCTGACCAGCGCGCTCATCACGTCCACCCGTACATTGGACAGCGCGGTGAGCGGGCCGTACAGCCGGGTCAGCAGCAGCGCCAGGGTGACCACCGAGCCGGCGGTGACGGTGCCGGAGATCGCCAGGAAGCCGCCCAACCCGTAGGTCAGCGCCTGGGCGAGGGTGGCGACCAGCGTGAGCGCGATGAAGAACGCGCTGGAGTACATCGCCGAGAGCACCCCGATGTCGCGCACCCGGCGGGCCCGCTCGGCGAACTCGTCGGTCTCCTCGGCGGGCCGCCCGAACAGCTTCACCAGCAGCGCGCCACCGGCACCGAAGCGCTCGGTCATCTGGGTGTTCATCTTCGCGTCCAGCTGGTAGCTCTCGCGGGTGATCTCGGCCAGCTTCCGCCCCACCCGGCGCGCCGGGATGATGAACACCGGCAGCAACAGCAGCGAGAACAGCGTGATCTGCCAGGACAACGCGAACATCACACCGGCGGTCAGCACCAGCGCGATCACGTTGCTGACCACACCCGACAGAGTGGAGGTGAACGCCCGCTGGGCGCCGATCACGTCGTTGTTGAGCCGGCTCACCAGCGCCCCGGTCTGGGTACGGGTGAAGAACTGCAGCGGCATCCGCTGCACGTGGTCGAAGACCACCCGGCGCAGATCCAGGATCACACCCTCCCCGATCCGGGAGGAGAACAGCCGCTGCACCAGCCCGAACCCCGCGTCGAGCACCGCGATCCCGGCGATCAGCACCGCGATCCGTAGCACCACGCCGGTGTCGGCGCCGTCGGTGATCGCGTTGATCACCCGCCCCGCCAGCACCGGGGTGGCGACCCCGGCGATCGCGGAGAGCACCACGACCACCAGGAAGATCCCGATGTCACGCCGGTACGGGCGGGCGAAGGTCAGGATCCGGCGTACGGTCTCGCGGTTGACCCGCCGATCCTTGATCGACTCCTCGTTGCGCATCGCGCGCAGGAAGCCCCAGCCGGTGCCCATCATCCCGGCGCCCATCGGTCCCGTCATCCGCCACCTCCGCCACAAGCATGCGTCACAGGTGTGACAACCTCGCGGAGGGCGGGATTACTCCCCGAGGTCGGCGAGATCACGGATCCGCCGGGCCTGGGCGGCCCGCTCGGCGGCTTCCTGCTCGGCGTACGAGTGGCCGGCGGCGCCGGCGAGCAGCGCCTTGATCTCGGAGACCGCCCCGCGCGGCGCGCTGAGCAGGGCGGATACCAGGTCGTCGACAGTCTCGGCCAGCTCGCCGGGGGCCACCACCAGCGCGGCCAGCCCGATCCGGAGCGCCTCGTCGGCCTCCACCCGGCGGGCCGTCAGGCACAGCTCCAGCGCGCGGGCGTACCCCACGAGCTCGACCAGGCGCTTGGTGCCACCG
>JBOGDG010000043.1:0-12205 GCA_050701655.1 Micromonosporaceae bacterium | reverse complement strand
ACCCACGCCCGGTCTGTTGCGTGCGGCCAGGTCCGCGGGCGTCACCGCCTCGGTGCGCGCGGCCGGGTCGGTGCGCGCGGCCGGGTCGCTGCGCGGCGTCACTGGCTCTTGCGCCGCCGCCGTAGGGCCAGCGCCCCGAAGACGGCGCCGGCCACCATCCCGGCGCCCAGCGCCGACGGTACGGCGACCTTGGCGGCCTTCCGGCCGGTACGGAAGTCCCGGATCTCCCAGCCCCGCCGCTTCGCCTCCCGGCGCAGGTCGCTGTCGGGGTTGACGGCGACGGCGCGGCCGACGGTGGTCAGCATCGGCAGGTCGTTCGACGAGTCGCTGTACGCCGCGCAGCGCTCCAGGTCGAGCCCTTCCCGTTCGGCGAGCGCCTTCACCGCCTCCGATTTCGCGGCGCCGTGCAGCAGGTCGCCGACCAGGTGGCCGGTGTAGACCCCGTTGTCGATCTCGGAGACCGTCCCCAGCGCGCCGGTGAGCCCGAGGCGTTGCGCGATCAGCTGCGCCACCTCGACCGGGGCGGCGGTGACCAGCCAGACCTGCTGCCCGGCGGCCAGGTGCAGCTCGGCGAGCGCCCGGGTGCCGGTCCAGATCCGCTGCGCCATCAGCTCGTCGTACACCGATTCGCTGAGCTCGCGCATCTCCTCGACCTTGCGGCCGGCGATGAACGCCAGCGCCGCCTGCCGGGCGGCCGCGATGTCACCGGCGTCCTCGCTGCTGAGCCGGAACTTCAGCTGCTTCCAGCCGAACTGGACCAGATCACGGGTGGTGAAATAGTTGCGCGCCGCCATGCCGCGGGCCAGCCAGTAGATCGACGCGCCGCGCAACATGGTGTTGTCGACATCGAAGAACGCCGCCGCCCCGGTGTCCGGCGGTACGTTCAGCGCGGTCTCGGGCTCGGGCGCCGCACTGGCGATCGCCACCTCCGCGCTGGCGACCCCCGCCAGGTGCGCCCGCGCCGCCCGTACCCGGGCGCGACGCCGAATCCAAGCCCACATAGCCACAGAGCGTACGGCAGCCCACCCAGCCCAGGTGCGCAGCACTCCGCACCCCACCACCCCACCACCTGGACCCCCAACTGGCTCCAGAAATCACTACAAAACCACCCTCCCCCGCAACCATTTGGGCCCCCAAGTCGGAGTGGGCGCGGCAGAGTGCACGCGGTGGGCGCGGCAGCGTGGGCGCGGTGGGCGCGCGGTGCGGTGGGCGCGGTCGGGGCCCGCCAGCGGGTGCCCGGGGTCACCAAGATCTGCGGCATTGGACGGCGAGGCACGCGATCCGCCGCGTTAGGCGTGCCTGAGCGCCCAACGCCGCGGATCATGACCACGAGCCGCCGCCAGCGGCCGCCTGAGGCGGGCAGCTGAGGTGGTTAGCCGAGGAGGTTGTCGATGATGCGGCCCAGCTCGTCGAGGATGCTGGAGCTGGGGGAACGCTGCGGCGACTCGCTCGGCTCGTCGGGAAGCGGGTCGGTCGGGTCGATCGGGAGCAGCCCATCGGGTGAGGACTTGGACGGATCGGCGGACTCGGTCGGCCTGTCGGAGGTACGGGTGTCGCGCGAGGCCTTGTCGCCGCCGGTCGCGCCGGCGCCGGGCCGGCCCGGGTCGGGCAACGCGGAGCAGCGCTGCGGCAGCGGCCCGAGGGTGTCGGTACGCCGGTCGCTCTCGCCGGTGCAGAGCAGTGCCGGACGGAGCGCGGCGACCCGGTCGGAGGCGCTGTCCAGCAGCTCGAGCGAGCTGAGTGCGCGGGTACGCGACGTACCGTCCAGCCGGGTCACCAGGTCGATCACCTTGCGACGCTGGCCGGAGACGAAGCTGTCCACGGTGCCGAGCACTTCCGGATCCCGCCGATCAACGGCGGCACCGGTAAGGAGGCGTACCCCGTTGCGGGTGTCGGAGTCCATGTCGTCGAGGGCCGCGTCGAGCGCCTCCGGGTTGTCGACGATCGCCCGTGCCTCGCTGAGCCGGGTGCGCGCGAAGCCGAGGTAGAGCTGGCCCCGGTTGACGTCGGAGCCGGCGAGCGCCAACTGTGCCCGCTCGGTCTGGCGCTTCACGGGGTAGAGGGTGTCGCCGGGGATCGCGTCACCGCTGGCGGTGGAGACCCCGGACAGCGCCAGTACGCCGGCGGTGGCACCGACGGCGACGGCGAGCTTGACCCGGCGCCGGGGCGCGACGGTGGGCTCGGGCTCGTGGGCGATCTCGGCGGTGTCGCCGATGCCCTGGGTGTGCGCGACGGCGAGCAGCCGTTGCCGTAGCCGGCGCCGATACGCCGGATCCACCGTCACCTGTTCGGCGAGGGTGGACATCTGTTCCGCACTCGCGTGCGCTACCGCGACGAGCGGAGCGAGCTCTTCGTCGTACGGCGTACGGGTGTGTCGCCGCCGTGCGCCTTCCGCCTCGTCGAGGAGCTGCGCGAAGCGATCGGCTCGTCGGTGACCAAACGGGCTGGGAATCACCGCGCGCACCTCCTCCTGCTTGCTCTTGCCTGCCCCGATGCGGCGCGAGGGTCACTCCACCGGTAGACGGTGGTACTCCGGGGCCACCGTCGGGCTCCGGATCGATGATTCTCTAACCGCACCCTGAGCAACGCGGCTGCCCCCGGTCTGGTTACGGCCAATCCCGGCCAAGCAGCCGTTGTCGCCACATCCGGGCCAGTTGTTGTGATAGCGCACACCTTCCCGTCACCGACAGAAACCGGAGGGCAACCCCGGGTACGTCGTACGGCGGTCACGGAGTGAACCCCTCGGGCAGAAGCCGCGCTAATGCCCGTACCGCCCGATATTGCAGTGCTTTGATCGCCCCCTCGTTCTTGCCCATCGCACGGGCGGTCTCCGCGACCGAGAACCCCTGCAGGAACCGCAGCACGATGCATTCCTGCTGCTCGGCGCCGAGTCGCTTCACCGCCTGCAGCAGGGTGACGTTGGTCAGCTTGCTGACCACCGCCGCCTCCGGGCTACCTTCCGGACCCCGGTCCTCACGGTCGGCGTCGAGCACCTCGGAGGTGGACATCTCCAGCCGGTAGCGACCCGACTTGAAGTGGTCGGCGACCAGGTTGCGGGCGATGGTCACCAGCCATGCGCCCAGGTCACGGCCCTGCCAGGTGAAGCTGTTGATCCGCCGCAGCGCCCGCAGGAACGCCTCCTGGGTCAGATCCTCGGCCAGCGTGCGGGAGCCGACCCGGAAGTAGACGTACCGGAAGACGGTGTCCAGATAGCGGTCGTAGATCTTGCCGAACGCCTCGACGTCGCCGGCCTGCGCCCGCTCGACGAGCTTCCAGACCTCCGCGGAGCCGACCCGCTTGTCGTCCGGGTCCGGTGCCTGGCTGGGCGTGGAGCTGCCGGGATCCGTACCGGGGCTGGTGTCGGAGCCGGTACGGGGTCGCGGCCGGGAGGTACGGCCGGCGCCGCGTACGGCGGTGGCGGTGCCGTCCCCGTCGCGCAGCACGGCGGAGAGCATCTCCCGCAGCAGCGCGAACCCCTCGGAGAGCGGGATCGGGGGGTGCGTGTGGAAGCCGGTCGCGGCGTATCCAGTCACCGGCACCCCTCCCCACGACCGACGCGTCTGGGCGCAGTCAGTATGGGCCAGCGGCTCGATGACCGGCAGGGCGCGCAGCCGTCATCGGCGAGGTGGTACGGCGGTGCTTCCACTGGCACTGCAGCCTCCTCGGGCGAGGGGTGTCGGGTTCCCAAGGTACGAGCACGCCGACCGACTGATCGTAAGCCGAGCGCGCCTGCTTTGCGTAGGCACTTCATTACTCTGAGCCAGAGTGTGTCCGACCGGCTACCTAACGTGTCGCACATTTTGTGCGTTACCTGCGAATGCGGGGCACTCTCACCTGTTCGGGGGACGGAGACCTACCTATTCGTTGGGGTTAGTCCCGAAAAAGTCCGACACACCCCCACAGTCTGAAAAATCCCGTGTGGGGAACCGCGTCGCGGGGGTGCCCATACCGCTGCGGTGTGTCAGACTCGCTTGCCGTGCAACCTGTTGGAAACCCGCCGGCAAACCTGGCGGAACTGGTACGTACTGCCGCCGGCCGCAGCCCCGATCGGCCCGCGCTGCTGTTCCGGGACGAGAGCATCTCCTGGTCACAGCTCGACCGGGACGTGGACGCGATCGCCCGCGGGCTGCTCGCTGGCGGCCACTCGCCCGGCGACCGGGTGGGCATCTGCCTCGGCAACGTGCCGGATTTCGCGCGGGCGTACTTCGGCACGCTCCGCGCCGGGCTGGTCGCCGTACCGATCAATCCGGGTTACCGGGCCGGCGAGCTGGCGCATGTGCTCTCCGACTCCGGCGCCGCCGCGCTGATCGCCACCGCCGACGTGGCACAGACGGTGGAGAGCGTCCGCACCGAGCTGCCCGAGCTGCGACACGTGTACGTGCAGGCGGCCACCGGCCCCGGCACCGCGCTGCCCGAGCTGACGGCGACCGGCACCGAGCCGGTCCCGGCCGGCTCGGCAGGCGAGGACCTCGCCGTACTGCTCTACACCTCGGGCACCGAGGGGCGGCCCAAGGGCGCGATGCTCAGTCACCGCGCGCTGCTGGCCAACCTGGAACAGCTCGACGAGATCCAGCCCCGGGTACTCGGCCCCACTGACGTGGTGCTGCTGGCGCTGCCGATGTTCCACACCTACGGGCTCGGGCCCGGGCTGCACGCGATCGCGCAGCACGGCTGCACCGGCGTACTGGTGGAGCGGTTCGACCCGGCCGACACCCTCGAGCTGGTGCACCGGCACCACGTCAGCGCGGTGCTCGGCGTACCGCAGATGTATCTGGCGTGGTCCCTGCTGGACGGGGTGGGAGAGGCATTTTCCACGGTACGGATGGCGGCCAGCGGCGCCGCGCCGTTGGACCCCGGGGCGCAGCGCCGCTTCCTGGAGACCACCCGGCACCACGTTTTCGAGGGGTACGGGCTGACCGAGACCGCCCCGGTGCTGACCAGCACGTTGATGAGCCCGGTGCCGAAGCCCGGTTCGGTGGGGCGGCCGATCCCGGGTGTGGAGCTGAAGCTGGTGGGCAGCGACGGGCAGCCCATCGAGCTGGCCGAGGACGACGAGGACGCCAGCCCCGGCACCGACCCGGGTGAGATCTGGGTTCGCGGCGCCAACCTGTTCTCCGGTTACTGGCCCGATGGCCGGGACGGGCCTAATGCCGACGGCTGGTGGCCCACCGCCGATCTGGCGTACGCCGACGAGGACGGCGACCTGTTCCTGGTCGACCGGCTGCGCGAGCTGGTGCTGGTCTCCGGCTTCAACGTGTACCCGCGCGAGGTGGAGCAGGCGATCACCGGCCATCCCGCGGTGGACGAGGCGGCGGCGATCGGCGTGCCGCACCCGTACACCGGGGAGACCGTGAAGGCGTACGTCGTGCTGCACCCTGGGAGTACGGTGACCGTCGACGAGCTGATCTCCCACTGCGAGCTGCACCTGGCGCGCTTCAAGTGCCCGACGTCGATCGAGTTCGTCGACGAGCTGCCGCACTCGGTCACCGGGAAGGTACGCAAGTCCCTGCTGCGCGAGGGGCTGCCCGGGTGAGCCAGCGCTCGCTGCGGCTGCTCACCCGGCCGGGCTGCCACCTGTGTGAGCCCGCCCGCGAGGCGATGACCCGGGTCTCCGCCGAGTCCGGGGTGCCGTGGGACGAGGTGGACGTCACCACCAACGTCGAGCTGGAACGCGAGTACGGCGACCGCCTCCCGGTGATCCTGCTGGACGGCAAGGAGCACGGCTACTGGCGCGTCGAGGAGCAACGCCTGCTCCGCGACCTGGCCACCCCGCCCCCGGCCTGACCGGCCGCGGCGCCACCACCGGCATCCAGCCCGACGGGCTGCCGCGCCGCCACCCGGCGTCCCTCCTGACCACCACGTGAGGCAGCCCACGTCGCCATTCAGTTGTGCGCAACCAAATTGCGTCCTACGGTAGCCCTTGAGAAACGACGGAGGTGGCATCGATGGTGGACGGACTCGAGCTGGACAGGCAGGTCTGCTTCGCGCTGTACGCCGCCTCCCGGGCGGTGACCCAGCTCTACCGACCGGTGCTCGACGCGCTCGGCCTGACGTACCCGCAGTACCTGGTGCTGCTGGTGCTGTGGGAGCGCGGCCCGACCACGGTCAAGGAGCTCGGGGAGGCGCTCGACCTCGACTCCGGCACGCTATCTCCGCTGCTCAAGCGGATGCAGACCGCGGGCCTGGTGACCCGCAGCCGGCGCACCGACGACGAACGCTCGGTGCAGGTACGCCTCACCGAGGCGGGCGCCGCGTTGCGGGAGCGGGCGGTCGGCGTACCCAGAAAGGTTGCTTCTGCCACCGGGCTGGAGCTGGCCGAGCTGGACGCGCTACGACGTCGCCTCACCACGCTGACCCAGACCCTCAACGGACAACGACTGACCGCCGACGAGCGGTAGGAGAGGACCACCCGTGAAGACGCTGTACACCGCAGAGGCCACCGCGACCGGCTCCGGGAGGGGCGGGCACGTCCGCTCCTCGGACGAGGCGCTGGTCACCGAGCTGAGCGTGCCGCGCGAGCTGGGCGGGGCCGGCGGCGCCGGCACCAACCCCGAGCAGCTGTTCGCCGCCGGTTTCGCCGCCTGCTTCCACAGCGCGCTGCAGCTGGTCGCGCGCAAGCAGCGGGTGGCGCTGGACGGCTCGTCGGTCACCGCCGCGGTCGGCATCGGCCCGCAGGGTCAGGGGTACGGCCTCAGCGTGGAGCTCGCCGTCGATCTGCCCGGTGTCGCGCCCGACGCCGCCGAATCGCTGGTCGCCGCCGCCCACCAGGTGTGCCCGTACTCGAACGCCACCCGGGGCAACGTCGACGTCGCCCTGAAGGTCGCCTGATGACCGGCGTCGTGACCAAGACTCGGGAGATCCACCTCGCGTCGCGCCCGACCGGGTGGCCGACAGCGGAGAACTTCTCGCTGGTCGAGACCGCGCTGCCGGCGACCGAGCCGGGCCAGCTGCTGGTACGCAATCTGTTCATGTCGGTGGACCCGTACATGCGGCCCCGGATGAACGATGTGAAGTCGTACGTGCCGCCGTTCCAGCTCGGCCAGCCGCTCGACGGCGGGGCGGTCGGCGAGGTGCTGGAGTCCCGGGTGGACGGCATCGCGCCCGGCGACCTGGTGCTGCACGGTCTCGGCTGGCGGGAACACGCCGTACTGGACGGCGCTGCCGCTCGCCGGCTCGACCCGATCGAGGGGCTCTCGCCGTCGCGGTATCTCGGCGTACTGGGTATGCCGGGGCTAACCGCGTACGTCGGGCTGCTGGACATCGCCGAGTTCCGGTCGGGCGACACCGTGTTCGTCTCGGGTGCGGCGGGTGCGGTCGGCAGCCTGGTCGGGCAGATCGCCCGGCTACGCGGCGCCGCGCGGGTGATCGGCAGCGCCGGCTCTGCGGACAAGGTCGCCCACCTCACCGACCGGCTCGGTTTCGACGCCGGCTTCAACTACCGGGACGGCGACGTACGCGGGCAGCTCGCCGCCGCCGCGCCGGACGGCATCGACGTGTACTTCGACAACGTCGGCGGCGACCACCTGGAAGCCGCGATCGGCGCGCTCAACGTTCACGGCCGGGTCGCGCTGTGCGGCGCGATCTCGGCGTACAACACGGACGAGACCCCGTCGGGCCCGCGCAACCTCAGCCTGGCCGTGGGCAAGCGGCTGCGGCTGCGCGGCTTCATCGTCTCCGACCACAGCGACCGGTTCCCCGAGATGGTCCGCGAGGTGGGCGGCTGGCTGCGCAAGGGCGAGCTGGTCGCCGAGGAGACCGTGGTCGACGGCCTTGAGAACGCTCCCGCGGCATTTGTCGGCATGCTGCGCGGCGAGAACACCGGCAAGATGGTGGTACGGGTCGCGGGCTGAGCGCCCTCGACGCTGGGCTTCTGCGTCCAGCTAGCGGAAATCAGACATTCCGAGGTGGTCGAGAGCGATTGTGGCCTAGGTCACACAGTCGACCCAGGGCCGACTACATAGAGTCATAGAATCCGATTTTCTCGGACGCACGGCGGCGGTGCTGCGGCGGACATTTAACCTGCCTGTAACAGGCGAACTGGCAGGTGAAACGGCGAAATTCGGGCATGGGTACAACCCCCCACCGCAGCCGCCCCCCGCGCCGCGGGCACTCGACCACACAGCGTCGCGGGATTTGCCCCCGATCGGGCACCAAACCAAGAAACCGCTGCTCACAGCCTCGCGGACATTCGAAGTTGATCTTGGAGCCTGCTAGCTTCGATTCACATGCCAGCCCCTGACCCCTCCCATACCGAGGGCCCCACCCAGACGTCGGAGACCCCGGCGTACGAGGCTCCAAAGCCCGAAGACGGCGCGGAGCTGTGGCGGATGGCCCGAGACTCCGGCACCCTCGATCTGAACTCTCCGTATATGTATCTGCTCGGCGCGTCCCACTTCGCCGAGACCTCTCTGATCGCCCGGCTCGCCGGCAGCCCCGCCGGCTTCGTCTTCGGATACCTGCGCCCCGACGCCCCGGACACACTCTTCGTCTGGCAGGTCGCGGTGGCGCCCGCGTACCGGGGCCGGCGACTCGGCCACGGCATGCTCGCCGCACTCGTACAGCGGCTGCGGCCCCGCTACCTGGAGGCCAGCGTCACCCCGGACAACCACGCCTCCGCGGCGCTGTTCGCCGGGTTCGCCCGCAGCGCCGGGGTGCCGCTGGACAACCGGCAGGTGCTCTTCGACGCCAGCCACTTCCCGGCCGGGGACGCCGCCGCGGCCGCCCACCAGCCCGAGGTGCTGTACCGGATCGGACCACTGCCGCGCCTGTAGCCCGACGACGCGGCGTCCACGCGATGCCGCCTCCGTAGCCCGACGAGACGACGAGACAGACCGACCACGAAGGGGAGGACCCATGAACGTTTTCGAGACACTCGAGTCGGAGGTACGCAGCTACTGCCGCGGCTGGCCGACCACCTTCACCACCGCCAAAGGCAGCCGGATGTACGACGAGCAGGGCCGCGACTACCTGGACTTCTTCGCCGGCGCCGGCACACTCAACTACGGCCACAACCACCCGCTGCTGAAACAGGCGTTGATCGACTACCTGAGCGGCGACGGCGTGACCCACTCGCTGGACATGCACACGGTTGCCAAGCGGGACCTCCTGGAGACCTTCCAGCGGCTGATCCTGGAGCCACGCGGGCTCGACTACAAGATCCAGTTCCCCGGGCCGACCGGCGCCAACTCCGTGGAGTGCGCGCTGAAGCTGGCGCGGAAGGTGACCGGGCGGGAGACCGTACTCAGCTTCACCAACGCCTTCCACGGGATGTCGCTGGGCGCGCTCGCCGTCACCGGCAACTCGATGAAGCGGCGCGGCGCCGGGGTGCCGCTGCAGCACTCGATGCCGATCCCGTACGACGACTATCTCGACGGCCAGACCCCGGACTTCGTCTGGCTCAAGGCGTTGCTGGAGGACAGCGGCAGCGGGCTGGACACGCCGGCCGCGATCATCGTGGAGACCGTGCAGGGCGAGGGCGGCGTCAACGTGGCCCGTGCCGAGTGGCTCCGTGGGCTCGCCGAGGTCTGCCGGCGGTACGACGTACTGCTGATCGTGGACGACGTACAGATGGGGTGCGGGCGTACCGGTCCGTTCTTCAGCTTCGAGGAAGCCGGGATCGTGCCGGACATCGTCTGCATGTCCAAGTCGCTGTCCGGGTACGGGCTGCCGCTCGCGCTCACCATGTTCCGCTCCGACCTCGACGTCTGGGAGCCCGGCGAGCACAACGGCACCTTCCGGGGCCACAACCCGGCGTTCGTCACCGCCACCACGGCGCTGAACCACTTCTGGGCCACCGACGAGCTGACCCAGCAGGTGGCCGCCAAGAGCCAGCGGATCTCCAACGCGCTCGACGAGATGGCCGCCGAGCACACCGACATCGGGCCCGTCACCAAGGGCCGGGGCATGGTCTGGGGGCTCACCACCGACGACCCCGGGCTGGCCGGCAAGATGTGCGCCGCCGCGTACGACCGGGGACTGCTGGTGGAGACCTCCGGGCCGCTCAGCGAGGTGGTCAAGGTGCTGCCGCCGCTGACCATCACCGACGACGAACTCGACACCGGCATGGCGATCCTCGCCGACTCGCTGCGCGCCGCCCGCGCCGCCTGAGATCCCACCCCGACCATCCCTGACACCCCCACGAGGAGAGACATGATCGTCCGCACCCTTGAGGAGCTGTCCGGCACCGACCGCGACGTGCTCGGCAACGACCGCGACGTGGCCGAGGGCACCTGGCGTTCGCGCCGGTTCGTGCTCGCCCAGGAGCGCGTCGGATTCTCCCTGCACGACACCGTCCTGTACGCGGGAACGAAGACCTCCATGTGGTACGCCAACCACATCGAGGCCGTGTACGTCATCGAGGGCGAGGGCGAGCTGATCGACCACGACAACGGCCGCACCTACCGGCTACGGCCGGGGACGATGTACCTGCTCGACGGCCACGAGAAGCACACGCTGCACGCCCACTCCGATCTGCGCACCGTGTGCGTCTTCAATCCGCCCGTGACCGGACGGGAGGTGCATGACGAGAACGGCGTATATCCGCTGCTGCGCGAGCCCGACACCATGGAGCCCGAGGAGGCAACAGCATGACGGTGACGACGGAGAACCCGGCGACCACCGACCGATACCCGACCCGTAGCGCGAGCGTGCCATCCCTACTGCCGCGCGAGGAACCAGTGGTCTGGGGCGCCGCTCCGGACGGCCCGCTCGACGCGGCCGCCCTGAACGGCTTCGAGAACAACGGTTTCCTCACCATCGACCAGATCATCGATCCCGCCGAGGTGACGGCGTACACGGCGGAGATGAACCGGCTGGCATCCGACCCGAGGTTCATCGCCGACTCCCGCACCGTGGTGGAGCGGGACACCCAGGAGGTGCGCACGATCTTCGAGGTGCACCGGATCAGCGAGCTGTTCAGCGACCTGGCGAACGACCCCCGGCTGGTGAACCGGGCCAGGCAGCTGCTCGGCTCGGACGTCTACATCCACCAGAGCCGGGTCAACTACAAGCCCGGGTTCCACGGCAAGGACTTCTACTGGCACTCCGACTTCGAGACCTGGCACGCCGAGGACGGGATGCCGCTGATGCGCGCGGTCGGCGTCTCGATCGCGCTCACCCCGAACGAGCTGTTCAACGGCGGTCTGATGATCATGCCTGGCTCGCACAAGACCTTCGTCTCCTGCGTCGGTGAGGCTCCGGCCGACCACTACCAGGAGTCACTGGCCGGCCAGATCGGCACGCCCGACCCGGAGAGCCTGACCGCGCTCGCCGAACGGCACGGCATCCACCTGTTCACCGGCCCCGCCGGCGGCGCCACGATGTTCGACTCCAACTGCATGCACGGGTCCAACGGCAACATCACGCCGTACCCCCGGTCGAGCATCTTCATCGTCTACAACAGCGTGGAGAACACGCTGGTAGAGCCGTACGCGGCCGCGAACCCGCGGCCGGACTTCATCGCGGCGCGGGAGTTCACGCCCGTCACCTGCTGAGAGCATTCAAGATCATCGTTCTGGGTACGAGGGTGCGGCGGCGCTGCGCTTTCGTACCCAGAATCGTGATCAAGCCTTTCCGCGTGGTCCCCCAAGATCGCGATTTGTGCACGGCTTCACAAGCGCATACTCTGATTCACCGGCAGTTAGCACACGCCCGCGGCCGTGGCGGCAGCGGGGCGGTGCTGCCGCGTCGACCAACCTCAGACGCTCGGACGAATCAAGGTGGCATGAGCGATCGTAAGGACCCTCCGGTGCCGGACCTTCCCGAGGCGACGATCGCCCGGCTTCCGGAGTACCTGCGTGCCCTGCATCACCTCGCGGAGGACGGCCACGACACCGTCTCCAGCGAGGCGCTCGCCGCCGCCGCCGGCGTCAACTCGGCCAAGCTGCGCAAGGACCTGTCCCACCTCGGCTCGTACGGCACCCGCGGCGTCGGGTACGACATCGACCGGCTGATCGGCCAGATCGAGCTGGTGCTCGGGCTCACCGGCCGCCGCGCCGTCGCCCTGGTCGGGATCGGTAACCTCGGCCACGCGCTCGCCGGGTACGCCGGCTTCGCCACCCGTGGCTTCCGGGTCGCCGCGCTGTTCGACACCGACCCCACCCGGATCGGCGAGCCGATCAACGACCTGGTGGTGCAGGACATGTCCACCGTCGCCGAGGTGGTCGCCGCCGAGGAGATCACCATCGGCGTGATCACCACCCCGGCG
>JBOGDG010000042.1:0-12425 GCA_050701655.1 Micromonosporaceae bacterium | reverse complement strand
GGCGATTTGGAACGACACTCTGCCCCACCAAGTGGGTGGGTGGTCAGCACCGGCAGCTGTCAGGTGGGGCGGGGGGTGGCGTTGCGGAGGCGGATGCCGCTGAAGGCGAGGCTGCTGGCGACCACGGCGTCCCAGTACGGCCAGAGGTTTTCGAGGATCCGTAGTCGGATGCCGGCTGCTGCGTGGAGTGCGAGCAGGTCGCCGACCGGCTCGGGCGGGCCGAGCGGCTCCACCGGCTCGGTGGCCACGTGGGCGTGGGTCGGCGTACCGAAGGGCCGGAACGCCGCGGCGGGCAGCCGATACGCGTACAGCTCGGCGTCGAGGAAGGGCTTGACCCAGCCGTACTCGATCGCGTGCACCCGCTCGCAGGCCGGGCCGAGGATGCGCTCCCGATCGGCCGGTGAGGTGGAGTCGACCACCGAGACCATCGCGCGTGGGCACAGCCTCGGGAACCAGTAGTCGGGTGCCCGATCGGCGTCGACCGCCCACACGTACGCCTCGGGCTGCCGCGCGGTCGGCGCGACATGCGGCACGAACCGGGTGATCGCCGGGTCCTCGGAGAAGTGGAGCACCTCTCCCGGCCGTGGCCGCATGGCACCTCCCCGCCGGGCCGGAGACCGGTCAGCGATCCGAACACCGGCCAGCGATCGTAGCCAGCCGGAAACCGGCCAGCGACTTAGTTTGTCGCTTCCAGGCGGCGGGCGAGGTGGATGCGGTCGGCCGGGTTGGTGGCCAGCTCCAGTGCCCGGCGGTACGCGGTCGCCGCCTCCTCGTGACGGCCCAGCCGGCGCAGCAGCTCCGCCCGTACGGCCGGCAGCAGGTGGTACCGGTCGAGCCTGGTGTCCAGGCCGGTCAGCAGCGCCAGACCGGCGGCGGGGCCGGCCAGCTCGGCGACCGCGACGGCGTGGTTGAGGCGTACCACGGGGGAGCCGGTGAGCGCCTCCAGGTCGGCGTACAGACCGGCGATCGCGGACCAGTCGGTATCGTCGGCGCGAGCTGCCCTGGCGTGCTCGGCGGCGATCGCGGCCTGCAGCACGTACCGGCCGGGGTTGCCGCGGCGCACGGCTCGGCGTACCAGGGAAATGCCTTCCGCGATCGCAGCGGTGTCCCAGCGGGCGCGATCCTGGTCGGGGAGCAGCACCAGGCCGCCGTCGGGGTCCAGCCGGGTGTCGCGGCGGGAGTGTTGCAGCAGCATCAGCGCCAGCAGCCCCAGCACCTCGGCCTCGTCCGGCATCAACCCGGCGAGCACCCGCCCCAGCCGGATCGCCTCGGCGCACAGCTCGTGCCGGATCGGCGCCTCGCCCGCGCTGGCGGCGTACCCCTCGTTGAAGATTAAATAGACCACGGTGAGTACGCCGCTCAGCCGCTCCGGCAGCTCCGCGTCCCCCTGCACCCGGTACGGGATCCGCGCCGCCGCGATCTTCCGCTTCGCCCGGGTGAGGCGGGCCGCCATCGTCGGCTCGCTCACCAGGTACGCCCGCGCGATCTCCGCCGTGGTCAGCCCGGCCACGCAGCGCAGCGTCAGCGCCACCCGGGCCGCCGGCGCCAGCGCGGGGTGGCAGCACGTCGCCAGCAGCCGCAGCCGTTCGTCGGGGATGCTCGACTCCGACTCCAGAGCGTCCTCGAAAGCCACGTCGACCTCCTGCGCGTCGGGCACCACCAGCAGCGGGAGTTTGCGGGCCAGCGTCGCCTGCCGGCGCAGCAGATCCCGGCCATGCCGGCGGGCGACGGTGAGCAGCCACGCCGCCGGCCGCTCCGGCAGCTCCTCGCACCACGCGGTCAGCGCCTTCGCGTACGCCTCGGCGAGCGCCTCCTCGGCGAGCTCCAGGCTGCGCAGCTGCCGGGTGAGCAGCGCCAGCAGCCGCCCCCAGTGTTCCCGGTGGGCGGCCGCCAGCGCGTCGGCGGCATCGACCATCAGTACGGCGCGGGCCGCACCTCGATCCGCAGCCCGGGGCTGTACGGGATGCGCTGCGCCACCTTGATCGCCTCGTCCAGATCGGCGCACTCCACCAGGTAGAGCCCGCCGACCTGCTCTTTGCTCTCGGTGTACGGGCCGTCGGTGATCTGGTCGTCGCCGTCGGGCGTACGCGTCACCATGGTCGCGGTGCTGCTGGCGTCCAGGCCGGCGCCGCCGTGGTAGCGACCCTCGGCACGCAGCTGCTCGACCAGGGCGCCATGCGCTTCGATGACCGCTTTGAGCGCCGCGTCGTCCATCGCCTGCTCGGCTGGCTCGTCGCCGTACAACAGGAACAGGTATCTCATCTCAGCCTCCTCGGTAGCTTTGATTGTCACCACGATGACGAACCGCCGGCCCCCGATTCGACACCACCCGGAAAGAAATCCGGGGCCGGGCGCCGCGTGGCGCCCGACCCCGGGAGGAGATGCGAGTGGTTCAGTCGATCACGGGCCGGTGTAGCGGAAGATGTAGATGCCGTGATCGCGGTCGCTGGCGGCGACGTACTCGACGCCGTCCCGCTCGAAGACCTGGACGCCCCAGAAGTTGTTGCCGCCCTGGTCGATGTAGCGGCCCACCTCGACGAGCTTCCCGTCCTGGATCCGGGTCACCCGAAGGCCACCGGAGTAGTACGCGAAGTACGCCAGGTCAGCCTGCTGGTGCGAGGTGGCCACCTCGTGCACCGACAGGTCGCCGAACCCGGTGGCGAAGTCGACATCGTGCGCCTCGGGCAGCGCGTACGTGTCGAGCTCTTCCATCTTGCCGGCGTTGTTGCGGTACAGATGGACGTAGCCCCAGCCGTCGAAGTACGAGGTGAAGGTCAGGCTGTCACCGGTGGCGCCCAGCGTGATCGGGGCCTGCTGGCTGCCGTCGCCCGCCTCGCACTCGGCGTCGTCGTACGGGGTGTCGAAGATGTTGTAGCCCTGCTCCCGCGGGGCAACGCCGAAGGTGGGGATGCCACCCTCCACGCTCATCCCGAGCGAGCCGTTGCAGGCGTCCGAGCCGGTGCGGTTGAAGATCAGGATGGCCGCGTAGCCACCCGCCGCCTCGACGTTGGCGACCTTCTCGGTGAAGGTGCAGACGCCACGCTCGACGACCGCGATCTGGGTGCCGTCACCGGCCGGCGGCGCCGGGTCGCCGTTGCAGGCACGACCCACGAACTTCGACTGACCCGAGATCGTCTGGCCCGGCTCCAGCGGCTTGGTGTTGCTGCCCTGCCCGGCGTTGATCGCGGTGCTGTCGGTGTTGTTGGTGCCGGTCAGCGCGAACGGCGAGAAGTCCTCGTCGGCGGCGATGACGTACTCGTTGTCGAGGGTGTACTCGGACTGGTGGCCGTTGCCCTCGGGCGCCCGCTCGTCACCGGTGGACTCCTTGAGCTCCGGGTCCGGGTCGGTGAAGTCGCTGTCGGCGACGTACGTCGGGTGCACCGGGTCGGTGACGTCGAGCTGTACGTACCCGGCGTCCCAGTACGAGATCAGCATCATCTGCCGGCCGTTGATCTCCTTCACGATCATGTCGTGATGGAAGACCTCGTCCAGCCCGGCCTGCAGGATCTGCGGGAACTGGGCGGCCAGGTCGTGCTCGGCGATCAGCACCGGGTTGCGCGGGTCGGTGATGTCGACGATGTCCACGTCGGTGGACTCCTCGTCGTCGACCAGCACCGCGTACGCCTTGTCGCCGGCGTCCCACATGAAGACGCTGTGGATCTGGTTGGCCCGGGTGCCGTGCAGGTCGAAGTCCCCGAAGCCCTCCACCAGGTACTTGTGCGACTTCGGGTTGGTGACGTCGACCAACGTCATGCCGCCGGTGGTCGACTTCTTCTCCTTGTCGCAGATCTCGTTGTTCAGCGCCAGTACGTCGCCGGTGTACTTCGGGGTGTCGATGTGGATCGTCTGCACACCCTCGCCGACGAAGCTGTTGGTGCCGGTACGGATGAAGTTGATCTGCTCGGGCTTGGTGATGTCGTGCACGTCGAAGACGTACACCCCGCCCTTCTGGCAGTCGCGCTCGTTGAAGGCGCCGAGATATGCGTAGTTACCGAAGAAGCCGACGTCCGCGACCCGGCCCTCGACGTCCTGGTTGATCGCAGCTTTGGAGACCAGCTCGACGTTCTCGCTGGTGGCCGGCAGGTGGCCGCCCTCCCCGCCGTGCTGGTGGTGGTCGTGGGTGGACTGGGGGTTGTCGTATGCGCCGTCATCGGACCGGATGACCGTTTCGTCTGCCGAGGCGGGTCCGATCATCGCCAGCGCGAGGCCGGTGACGCCGGCCACGGCTACCAGGCGCGTCAATCGGGAGCGGATCATGAGACTCCTGAGGGGTAGGACCGCGATAGCGGTCGTCATGCAGTCCCGGGACTACCGGTCCTATAACTTCGCAGCTTCCCGCCCCGATGTTTCAGGAGTTAACCCTTCCTTATGCCCGCGCCATCGCGGCGGCTAGATCCAGAGCCGGCCGAGCCACATCCGGGCGTGCCAGGACTCGTACGGGATCGGCTCGCCGATGTACAGCGGGTAGAAGTACAGGAAGCAGAGCCCGACGGCGACCACGTACCCGGCGACGGCCAGGGTGCCGACCGTACGGCGGGTCGGGTCACCGCCCGGTGGGGTGGGCGGCCCGATCAGCATCCCGAGCGCCATGGTGAGCGCCAGCACCAGGAACGGCGCGCTGGGCAGCGCGTAGAAGTAGAACATGGTGCGCTTGTCGAGCATGTACGCGAACCACGGCACGATCCCCGTCGCGGCGGCGGCCAGGATGGTCCACGCTCGCCAGTCGCGCCGGCTGATCGCGTACCAGAGGGTGGCGACCAGGGCCGGCAGGAAGCTCCACCACAGCAGCGGCGTACCCAGCAAAAGGACTTCCGCGGCGCAGCTGGGCGCTCCGCAGGTGCCGGCGTCCGACCAGTAGTACGCCACCGGCCGGCCCAGCAGCAGCCACTGCCACGGCCACGACTGGTACTGGTGCTCGGTGGTCAGTCCGGTGTGGAACCCGTACGCCTGGGAGTGGTACTCGTACAGGTTGCGCAGCGCGCCCAGCACCGGCCACTCGGATTGGCCCTGATCGCGCAGCCAGTGCCGGTACATCGCCCCGTCGTCGAGGAACCAGCCGGTCCACGACAGCAGGTAGACCACCACCGTCAGGGTGCCGAACAGCCAGGCCCAGGAGAACGTCGCGGCCAACCGCTGGGTGCTCCACCGCATCCCCACCGGTACGCCGGCAGAGCGCTGTGTCGAGAACTCCCACACCACCAGCAGCACCAGGAACAGGGCGATGTACCAGGCCGCGCTCCACTTCACCGACAACGCGCAGCCGGCCAGCACCGCGGCCGAGATCCGCCACCACGGCACGCCGAAGCTCGGCTGCTCCCGGGTCGGATCCAGCCCGCCCTCCAGCGCCCGCAGCCACGCCGCCCGCCGGGTGTCCCGGTCGACCACCAGGCATGCGAAGGCAGCGAGCACGAAGACCATCAGGAAGATGTCCAGCAGCGCGGTACGGCTGGAGACGAAGTGCATCCCGTCCAGCGCCAGCAGCAGCCCTGCCAGGCAGCCCAGCGCGGTGGAGCCGAACAGCCGGCGGCCGACCCGTACCAGGATCACCACGCTCGCCACCCCGGCGACCACCGCGGAGATCCGCCAGCCGAACGAGTCGAAGCCGAACAGCTTGATCCCGATCGCGATCAGCCACTTGCCCAGCGGCGGGTGCACGATGAACTTCGGGGTGTTCTTCTCCAGGTCCCACTCCGAGCCGTGCAACAGCATGCTGTTGCCCTCGTTGGCGTAGTAGACCTCGTCGAAGATGATTTCGTCCGGGTACGCCAGGCTGACCAGCCGCAGCACCAGGGCGACCAGCCCGATCACCGCCGCCCAGATCCAGGAGGCGCCGTGGTCGCCCGGCAGCCGGGAAACGAGGCGCCGGCGTACCTCCTCGGGGAGGCTCAGCGGGGCAGGATCGGGTGCGGCGGGACCGCCGTGCGGTCCGTTCCCCGTCGTCGTCGCAGTCGCGGCCACCCGCCGATCGTAGGCTGCAGGGCAAGTAACCGGTGACTCGGAGGGGGACTGGTGGCCGAAGACGCGGGCACGTTGCTGCTGCTCGGGGCGCCGTTGGGGAATCCGGCGGACGCCTCGTCGCGGCTGGCTGCGGCGTTGACCAGCGCCGATGTGGTGGCCGCCGAGGACACCCGCCGGCTGCGGCGGCTCGCCTCCGACCTCGGCGTCACGGTCGGCGGTCGGCTGGTGTCGTACTTCGAGGGCAACGAGGTACGGCGTACCCCGGAGCTGCTGGAGGCGTTGCTGGCCGGCTACACCGTCGCGGTGGTCACCGACGGCGGGATGCCCAGCGTGTCCGACCCCGGCTTCCGGCTGGTACGCGCCGCGATCGACGCCGGCGTACCGGTGAGTGTGGTGCCGGGGCCGAGCGCGGTCACCACCGCGCTGGCGGTCTCCGGGCTGCCGTGCGACCGGTTCTGCTTCGAGGGGTTCCTGCCGCGCAAGGCTTCCGAGCGGCGACGCCGGCTCGCGGAGCTGGCCGCCGAGCCGCGCACCCTGGTGTTCTTCGAGGCGCCGCACCGGATCGCCGCCACGCTGGGCGATCTGGCTGCCGCTTTCGGCCCCGAGCGCCCGGCCGCGCTCTGCCGCGAACTCACGAAGACTTTCGAGGAGGTACGCCGTGCTCCGCTCGGTGCCCTCGCCTCCTCCGTCGCGGACGATCCGCCGCGGGGCGAGATCACGCTGGTGGTCGGCGGCGCACCGGCGGTGGCGGTGACCCGTACCCCCGAAGAACTGGCCGTCATGGTCGCGGACCGGGAGGCGGCCGGCACCCCCCGCAAGGAGGCGATGACTCAGGTGGCTCGGGAGACCGGGCTGCCCAGGCGAGAGGTCTACAACGCGGTCCTCGCCGCCCGCAACCCCCCAACTCCATGATCATGGCTCCCTTCATGTCGTCATAGCAGCATGAGGGCGCCATGATCATGGGAAGGCGGCGAGCTGCGGTGGGCTAGACGTCCGCGCCGCTGCTGTGCGCTGGCCGGGGCGGCGAAGAGGATGGCGGCGCCGATGCCGAGTGCGGTGGCGCCGAGAGCGATCGGTCGGAACATCACAGCCTCCCTGTGAACCTGGCTCCCGACCGGCTTACGCGAGAATAGGCGGCTTTCACCGCTATTGGAACCCCATCCAATAGTGCCCCCTAATGGTGTGGCTGGTCCTGGCGCCTCCGGACGTACAGGTACAACAGCGCGGTGGCGGTCGTGCTCGCCGGGATCTCTCCCTGTTCGAGGAGTGCCGGCACATCGGTGAGCGGGATCCACTTCACGGACTCGGATTCGTGGGCGTCGGCCGGCGGCCCGGTGTACTCCTCCGGCTCGCCGACGAACACGTGGTGTACGCAGTCGCCCAGCCCGCCGGCGGGCTCGAGCTCGAGCAACGGGCGGAGGTCGCGTACCCGCCACCCGGTCTCTTCCTCCGCCTCGCGTGCTGCCGTCTGGATCGTGGTTTCGCCTTCGTCCACCACGCCCGCGGGTACCTCCCAGCCCCAGGTGTCGGTGATGAACCGATGCCGCCACAGCAACAGCACCTCGTCCCGCTCGTTCACCACCACGGTGGCGGCGACCGGTCGTTGCCGGAGCACGTAGTGGTCGAGGTGTCGCCCGTCCGGCAGCTCGACATCGGCCAGGTTGAGCTTGAGCCATGGGTTGCTGTGGACCGTGCGCTCGGACACGACGTTCCACCTCATGCGGTCCCTCCTAGAGCGGGAGTGTGAGTGCGTTGTCGATCTGCTCGATCAACTCCTGAACGGGCCGATAGTCGGCGGACCCGGCCAGGCTCGTGCGTAACACACACAAGCGGCTCCGAATCCGGCGGGACTCCATGCCGCGCGCCAGCGCGAGCATTCCGCTGCCGATGTCGATCGCTCGGTCAAGGTCTTTGCCCTCGGCGATCAACACCTCGGAGAGGACGGCAAGCCGATGCACCTGGCTTCGAGGGTGGGCGTCGCGCGCGGTGCGTACGGACTGCGATCGCGGAGGGGTTCAAGCTCGACCCGTACGGTGGCCGGGCCGGTTCTCGTACCGGCCGTCCCGAACCGGTCACCACACCGTTGGGTGAGGTGCTGCGTTTGGATACGACCGCCGCCGGTTCCCGGATGCTGGGAGGTCCGCGCCTGAAGAAGAAAGGCTTCTTCCTGCGTGCGGAGACCGCGTTCGCGATGACGGAGAACCTGTGGGGCCGGCTAGGCTACTGGGATCAGGACACCAGCGCGATGAGCCATGGCGAGGGGTTCCTCGCGATGTTTGCCGCGATGATGAACGCGCCAGGTTTCTACGTGATGGACGAGCCGGAGTCGGCCCTGTCGTTCACGGCCTGCCTACGCCTGGTGGCCCTGATGCACGAGCTGGGCGAGTCTGGTGCGCAGGTGGTTTGCGCCACGCACTCACCGATACTTGCGTCAACACCTGGCGCGGGCATCGTCGAGCTGGGCGACCACGGCATGCGCCCCACCACGTGGGAGAAGCTCGAACTAGTGGACCACTGGCGTCGCTACCTTCAACGCCCCGACGCCTATCTGCGCCACCTCGTCGGGTAGTCAAGTCGCGGATCTTGGATGCTGCGGTCGCGCGCTGGGTCAGTACGTGAGGGCTAGGGCTACGGCGGCGAGTAGTAGGGGTGTGAGGAGGCTGGTGAGGACCGCGCCGATCCGGGCGGGGCCGCGTAGTCGCCAGGCGCCGGTGGCGAGCCCGATCGCGAGGCCGATCAGCAGCAGCAACGCCAATCCCACCAGCCACCGCAGGTGCAGCCCGCCGGTGTCGCCGGCGTACGCGATCCGGCCGTCGGCGGAGACCATCCGGGCCGGCATGGTCCGGCCCACCTTGCGATCGTCGGCGGAGGCGCCGCTGACGGTGGTGAGGTCGACGGCGTACCGGCGGTCCTGGGCGCTGAAGGTGCCGACGCAGCGGGTGCCGAGCTCGCCGTTGCCGGTGCACCGGGTCACCTCCACCGCGCCGGTGTCGTGGTGGCCCACCGCGAGCCAGAACGGCTCCGCGCTGACCCAGGCGACGAACAGCGCCAGCAGGCTGAGCAGCACCAGCAGCGGCAACCCGACCACCGGCCGCCGAGTCGGCGGTACGGGTCGCGCCGCGCTCCGCCGCACCGGGGCCCCAGGGGCGAGCCCCGGACGGGTGCGTACCACCAGCCGCTTCTGCGGGATCCCGGCCGGTGCCGGGGAGGCGTCCTGCCAGACCGGAGGGTCGTCCTGCTGCTGCCCATCGCCGGCCGGCGGCGGGTCCGGGCCGGGTACGACCTCCAGCTGACCCAGGTCAGCAGGCGGCCGGCCACCGCTGGCGAGTGCGGCGAGCGCCTCCTCGCGCGGGTCGACCTCAGCATCCGCCTGTGACGCCGCGGCGGAGACCCGGGCGGTCTCGCGGGATTCGTCGGGGGAGCCGGTCACCATCCCATTGCACACCGTGCGGCCCGCGATCGGGTGCAGGCACGCCGACCCCCGGTGGGTGACTACGGCGCGGAACGGCGCATGACGAAACCCGTGAACCTTTCCGGGGGTACGTTCACTAGGCTTGACCGCTATGAGTCACGTCTTGACAGCTGTCGCCTGGCCGTACGCTAACGGCCCGCGGCACATCGGCCACGTATCCGGTTTCGGCGTCCCCTCCGATGTCTACAGCCGGTACATGCGGATGGCCGGGCACGACGTGCTGATGATCTCGGGGACCGACGAGCACGGCACCCCGATCCTGGTGCAGGCGGAGAAGGAAGGCGTCACCGCGCGGGAGCTGGCCGACCGGTACAACCAGGTGATCGTGGAGGATCTGGCGGCGCTGGGGCTCTCGTACGATCTGTTCACCCGTACCACCACGGGTAACCACTATGCGGTTGCGCAGGAGCTGTTCCGCACCGTGCACCGCAACGGGTACATGATCGAGCAGACCACCCGGGGTGCGATCTCGCCGTCCACGGGGAGGACGCTGCCCGACCGCTACATCGAGGGCACCTGCCCGATCTGCGGGTACGACGGTGCGCGTGGCGACCAGTGCGACAACTGCGGCAACCAGCTCGACCCCACGGAGCTGATCAATCCGCGTTCGAAGATCAACGGTGAGACCCCGGAGTTCGTCGAGACCCAGCACTTCTTCCTCGACCTGCCGGCGCTGGCCGAGGCGCTCGGCGCCTGGTTGAAGACCCGCACCGACTGGCGGCCGAACGTGCTGAAGTTCGCCCTCAACCTGGTCGACGACATGCGGCCGCGTGCGATGACGCGCGACATCGACTGGGGGATCCCCGTACCGCTGGAGGGGTGGCAGGACAACCCCAACAAGCGGCTGTACGTGTGGTTCGACGCGGTGATCGGCTACCTGTCGGCGTCGATCGAGTGGGCGCGCCGCAGCGGCGATCCCGAGGCGTGGCGGAAGTGGTGGGGCGCTCAGCCATCGCGCGGCGAAGCCGCCGACGCGGCGATCTCGTCGTACTTCATGGGCAAGGACAACATCACCTTCCACGCCCAGATCTGGCCGGCCGAGCTGCTGGCGTACAACGGGAAGGGTTCTAAAGGCGGAGATCCGGGGGAGTACGGCGAGCTGCAGCTGCCCACCGAGGTGGTCTCCAGCGAGTTCCTCACCATGGAGGGGCGGAAGTTCTCCTCGTCCCGCCAGGTGGTGATCTACGTACGCGACTTCCTGGAGCGGTACGACGCCGACGCGCTGCGCTACTTCATCGCGGTCGCCGGGCCGGAGAACAACGACACCGACTTCACCTGGGCGGAGTTCCTGCGCCGCAACAACGACGAGCTGGTCGCCGGCTGGGGCAACCTGGTCAACCGTTCGATCAGCATGGCGGCGAAGAACTTCGGCGCGATCCCGCAGCCGGGGTCGCTCACCGACGCCGACCACGCACTGCTGGAGGTGTCCCGCGACGCCTTCAAGAAGGTGGGCGCGCTGCTGGAGCGGCACCGCCAGAAGGCGGCGATCGGCGAGGCGATGAAGGTGGTCGCCGAGGCGAACAAGTACCTGTCCGACCAGGCGCCGTGGAAGCTCAAGTCCGACGAGGACAGGCCGCGCCAGGCCACGGTGCTGTACGTCGCGCTCCAGGTGGTCGACGACTGCAAGACGCTGCTCGCGCCGTTCCTGCCGCACTCCTCCCAGAAGGTGTACGAGCTGCTCGGCGGCGAGGGCGTGTTCGCCCCGATGCCGGAGATCGTCAAGGTCGCCGACCTCGACGGCGGCCCCGACTATCCGATCCTGACCGGCTCGTACGACACCGGCGCGAAGTGGGAGTCCAGCCCGCTGCAGGCCGGCCGTACCCTGGCGCCGCCGAAGCCGATCTTCAAGAAGCTCGACCCGTCGATCGTGGACGACGAGCTCGCCCGCCTCGCGCAGCAGCAGTAGCGCACTGGTTCCGGGTCGCTACCATGCGGCCCGGGACCGACGGGACGGGAGATTCGATGGGCTTGGTGTACTGCGCGCTGGTGCTGGCCGGGCTGCTGTTCCTGTGGATGGTGATCTCGCCGCGGTCGATGTGGGAGACACTGTCGGCCTGGCAGTACAAGAACCCGGAGGCGAACGAGCCCAGCGAAGCCAGCTTCGCGATGCAGCGGGTCGCGGGGGCGTTCGGGCTGATCATGATGGTCGTGATCGGGCTGGTGATCGCCGGTCAGGCCGAGCAGTCGGAGCGCAACCGGCAGGAGCGCCAGTACGCCGACTGCCTGGAGGAGAACGACGACGACGAGGGCTTGCTGTCCGCCGAGGACTGGTGCGAAAACCTCTCGCCCTCCCCCGAGCAGCCCTGAGCCGTCCCCTGCAGGGAATGGTTTTGTGGTCATCTTGCTGTCTCTCGCGCCGGGAGGCGGCCCCGGGAGGCGGCAGTATGACCACACACCCGCCGTGCGGCCGCGTCAGCGGCCGAGCACGAAATACCCCAAACCCAGCACGCCGCGGTACGTGGTGACGTACTGCCGCAGCCGGGCGTCGAGCTCCGCGCGGAGCTCCGGTACGTCCGGGTGGTCCGGATGCGACGACAGCCACTCTTCCCGGCCGGCGCGCCAGGTGGACTCGAAGTCGTCCCATTCGCGCTGGTCGGCGGCGCTGAAGTGGAGCACCCGCCAGCCCAGCCGCCGGATCTGCTCGACGAGGTCGGGCAGCGACAGCGTCTCGTCCCCGAAGATCTCCACCGCCTCGGCGCTCGGCGGGCGCTCCCAGAACCCGTCACCGAACAGCAGCCGGCCCCCGGGTCGCAGCAGCCCGGCGAGCGACTCCAGCGCGGCGGCCGTACCGCCGAAGGCGTGCGAGGCGCCCACGCACAGCACCCGATCGGCCGGCTCCCGCCAGGCCGCGGCGTCGCCGTTCACGAAGCGGACGTGATCCAGCGACCGGGCCGCGGCGAGCGTACGCCCCCGCGTGAGTGCACCTTCGTCGGTGTCGACCCCGACCCCCGTTACCGCCGCGCCACTCGTGGCGACCGCGCCGCCAGTGCCGTCC
>JBOGDG010000041.1:0-12436 GCA_050701655.1 Micromonosporaceae bacterium | reverse complement strand
GGCCGCCGCCGAGCTGATGCTGGGGCCGGTGCGGACCGACCCGTTCACCGAGCCCACCTCGGTCAACTTCCACGCCATCACCGCCAGCCGCGCCAACCCGGTCGAGGAGCGGATCTTCGGCGAGATGCTGCAGCCCGCGGAGCGCGCCGACCGGAAACTGTCCGGCAACCAGCTGAGCAACTTCGCGGCGTTCCTGAGCGCCCGCTGGCGGCACACCGACTGGAGCTGGGGACGGCTGGACGCCGTACCGTCGCTGGTGCAGTTGATGCTCAAGGACGACTCCCGGCTGGACCGCTACACCGACGACGAGCTGGTCGACAAGCTGCGTGCGCTCTACCTGAGCGGGCCACCCGAGCAGGCCGACGCGCGCGCCGCGGAGTGGACAGCGCTCGATGTGAACGCTGCCGATGTACGCCAGCGATTCGCCGACATCGTGGTCGACCGGCTGCAGCTCGGCGTACTCCGGGAAGAACTCCCGGTGCTGCAGCGGCTGCACTCCCGCGGCCAGGACGCGGATCTGCCCCCGAAGCCGGACGACTTCGCCAACCTGCCGCCCGCTGATCTGGGCCAGGCGACGCTGATCGCCGAGGTCGGCGAGGAGAAGCTGCCCGGGCTGCTGCACCGGTTCCACAGCCGCCGTACGGCCACCCGGGTCGGGCTGGTCGGGTGGCGCGCGGTGCAGCCGGCCGGCACCGGAGTCAAGGCGTGGTTGGCGCGGAGGGCGTTCGGAGTGCTCAAGCCGCTGGTGCTGCTGCCGGTGCTGGCCTCGATCGCGTCGCCGCTGGCCTCGATCGCGGCCGCGTTCGGCGCCTGGCTGCTGGTGGCGGCGGTCGCGCACACCTGGTCGAGTCCAGTGACCCAGCCGGTGCTCGCCGTCGGGTTCGCGGTCACCGGCGCGATCGCCGCGTGGCGGCTACGCCGTGGCAGGGGCTGGACGATCGCCGGCTGGGCCGCCGGCGGCGCGATCCTGGTCCTGCTCGGCGGTGCGGCCCTGGTCACCTTCGGGGGGAACCAGCTGTGGGACTCCGCGCCGCTGCGCTACACCGCGATGGTGATCGGGGCGCTCGCCGCGCTGACGCCGTTCCTGTGGCTCACCGCCAGCCGTACCGCCGGGATCAAGCTGCTCGGGCTGATGCTCGCCGGCAACCTGGTGGTGCTGGCCGGGATCATAGCGCTCGACGTGTGGGGCCTGCCGGACGTCGTCAGCCGGATGATCCGGGTGCTGAATCCCGAGGGCTGGCTGACCGGGCCACCGCTCGGCCTGCTCGCCCTGTACGCCGTGATGACGGTGCCCACCGTACTGCTGACCTGGCTGTTCCCGGACCCGCCCGAGTAGCACGCGATCGGGCACCGGGCGCTGAGGCCGGCCGGATCGCTGGAGCCGCCTGTCGGACTCGAACCGACGACCTGCCGCTTACAAGGCGGCTGCTCTGGCCAACTGAGCTAAGGCGGCGCGACCCCCAAGTCTAGGCGCAGCCTCAACCGGATTCCGCGCCGCCTGAGCCGTGCGGAGGCTCGGGCGGCGAGGGCGGCTCAGGTGGCAAGGCGGGCGGTGAGGGCGGCGGCGAGCGCGTCGGCGAGCTCGGTTTCGTTCAGCTCGGTCTCGAGCTGCTCGGCGACCTCGCCGGCCAGGGTGGGCGCGATCTCGCCGATCTTGGCGAGCAGGGCGGCGCGGGTCTGCTCACCCTGCTCCTTGATCGCCGCGACGATCTCGGCGGAGTCGTCGCCGCGTACCGCCTTCAGGATCGCATCCAGCTTCGCCGACCAGTCGCGCCGGTCGAGCTGGAACGGGTGCCCGAGGTCGGCCGCCTTCGAGCTGAGCATGAAGTGGGTGTCGTCCACGTTCTTGAGCAGCCGCTTCTGCTCCGCGCTGGTCAGGGCCATCAGGAAGTCCTCCTTGCCGATGCTCACCGGCTGTCCGTTGTGTTGCCGGGCGATGTCCCGGAACAGGGTGACCCGGGTGAGCTCTTTGCCGGCGCGTACCGAGATGTGCAGGTGGAAGTCGCCGCTGTCGGCGACCCGCTTGCCGGCGAAGTTGTACTGGGAGCCGTTGACGTTGATGAAGTCGATCCACGTCGTGTCGTAGTCGGGCTTACGGCAGAGCTTGAGCAGCTCCTTCTCCAGCCACGGCGGATCCTTGGTGTCCTTCGCGTACAGGATGCCGCGCTTCTTGCCGTGTGACCACGGTGTGTGGTCACCGTGTTTGCGCAGGTGATCGCCGTTGCCGATGGTGCCGCTGTCGGCCCAGCCGAGGGTCTTGGCCTGATCCAGCATGTCCTGTACGGGCTGCGCCACCACCCACGCGACCGGGGTGCCGCCGGCTGGCGGGAAGCCGTCGTTGCTGTGGGGACGTACCGCGACACCGTGTCGGTTGCCGCGTGCCTTGAGGGTCTCGAAAACGCCCATGAGCTGCACCTTCGCGAGAAGAAACGCAGCTTCATCGTCGGCCCGCCCCGGCAGCAGGACAATCGATGTGCCGGCTAGCCGACACGCGAACCGGGCGCTTCCGACAGGTCGCCTGGCGCGTACTCACGGCTTCCCGACTGGCGGACCCGGCTTCCCTCCCGGAAGGGCCGCCACCGCGCGTACGTATCATCACGGGCGGGGTGCCGGTGGTCGCGCCGTGGCCCGTCGGCACAATGATGTGTGGAGGTCCCGATGCCGAGCGATCTGAGCAGCCTGCGCTACCTCGCCAGCCTCGACGGCGCCGAGCCCAACCCGGCGGCGCTCGCCTTCTACGCCCAGCTCGACCAGGTACGCGCGGTGGAGCCCACCGTCGCGGGGAGCATCGCGCAGGAGCTGGCCGACCAGCGGTCCAACATCAAGCTGATCGCCAGCGAGAACTTCTCCTCGCTCGCCGTACAGGCCGCCATGGGCAACCTGTTCACCGACAAGTACGCCGAGGGCGCCTCCGGCCACCGGTTCTACGCCGGCTGCGACAACGTCGATGTAGTGGAATCGCTGGCGAGTGATCTGGTGAAGCAGCTCTTCGGCGCGCCGCACGCGTACGTGCAGCCGCACTCCGGGATCGACGCCAACCTGGTGGCGTTCCTGTCGATCCTGGCGACCCGGGTCGAGGCCGGCATCATGCGGCGCTTCGAGCGCAAGAACGCCTCCGCGATGACCACCGAGGAGTGGGCCGAGCTGCGCCGCGAGGTGCTCGGGCAGCGGCTGCTCGGGATGGACTACTACTCCGGCGGCCACCTCACCCACGGCTACCGGTTCAACGTCTCCGCCCGGCTCTTCGACGCCCACAGCTACACCGTCGACCCGCAGACCAAGCTGCTCGACCTGGACGCGGTCGCGGCCCAGGCCCGTGAGGTACGGCCGCTGATCCTGCTCGCCGGCTACAGCGCGTACACCCGGCCGATCAACTTCGCGAAGCTGCGGGAGATCGCCGACGACGTGGGCGCGGTGCTGATGGTCGACATGGCGCACTTCGCCGGGCTGGTCGCCGGCAAGGCGTTCACCGGCGACTTCGAGCCGGTCGCCCACGCCCACGTGGTCACCAGTACGACCCACAAGACGCTGCGCGGGCCACGGGGCGGGCTGGTGCTGTGCCAGCCGGAATTCGCCGACGCCGTCGACAAGGGCTGCCCGATGGTGCTGGGCGGGCCCCTCTCGCACGCGATGGCGGCCAAGGCGGTGGCGTTCCGGGAGGCGCTCGACCCGTCGTTCAGCTCGTACGCGACCCGGATCGTGGAGAACGCACGCACCCTGGCCGAGACGCTGCAGCGGGCCAAGTTCGACGTACTGACCGGCGGCACCGACAACCACATCGTGCTGGTCGACGTGGCCGCGACGTACGGGTTGACCGGCCGGCAGGCGGAGAGCGCGCTGCGGTCGGTAGGGCTGACGCTCAACCGCAACTCGCTCCCGTTCGACGCCAACGGCCCGTGGTACACCAGCGGCCTTCGCCTGGGTACGCCGGCGATCACCACCCTCGGGATGGGCACCGACGAGGTGACCGAGATCGGTGAGGTGATCGCCTCGGTGCTCGCCGCCGTACAGCCGGCGCCGGGTGCCGACGGCACGATCAGCAAGGCGAAGTTCACCCTGGACGACAAGGTGGCCGACGCCGCCCGCGCCCGCGTCGCCGACCTGCTGGGACGCTTCCCCCTCTACCCGGAGATCGACCTCGGCCTGGTCACCCCCGCCACCCCCTGACCCCCGGATCCCACGTAGTCGCCGGAGTCAGCCCAGTGAACACCGGGTCGGCGAAGGCAGTCACGGCACGCAGCGTGTCGGCGAACGCCTCGGGCACCTGATCGGCCGCCTGCTTCCGGCGCCATGCCGCCCACCGCGGCTGCCCGATGGGCGGGAAGCCCTGGAGCACCCCGGCCAGCGGCGTCAGCGCGACCCCTCGGTAATCGGCGACTCGTACGGCGGAGGTGTGAAGATCCTCGGCCCGGACGGGGTGCCGGCCCGAGAGCGTATAGACATCCGCGAAATCCCGCCAACGGGTGTTGACCAGACCGCGCTCGAGCATCGTCACCAGCTTCTCGGCGTACACCATCGACAGCGGATAGCCAGTCAGTGTCAGGTCTCGATCGAGCAGACCCGGCACCACGATGGGCTGTGGAGCCGGCCGGATCGGATCACCGATGTTGACGTCTACGTTGATCACGATCTGAGCCGTGGCGAGCGCGACGTCGAGGCGTACCCGGGTGCCGCTGTACGTGTCGTCGTCGCGGATCGTGCTGGCTGTCGCCGCCGCGATGTCGTAGACCAGGCCGTCGTCCAGGTGACGTGCCGCGATGCGACAGATCATCGCCCGTACGTCCTCGGCCTCGCCGGACACGTCCTGCGCCTGTAGATCAACATCGCGGGTCGGCCGGCGCGCGTCATATGCGGCCAGCAACACGCCACCCTTCAGCACCAACCGCTGGGCGTACGAGGAATCCGCCAGCCGCGCAAGGAAGCCCTCCAACGCGTACATCTGGAGGAGGTCTTGGGTGTTTCGGTACGTTCTGCGTGCCAGGTTCTGCAGGTCAAGGTAGACACAGCCGGCCGTGCTGGCTCGGGTCGGTCGAGACTCAGTCATGGAGCAGGATCTCCAGTGCGCGTCGGAGGGCCTTCTGCGCGTGGGGAAAGTGGCTCGCCATCTCGTACAGGGTCGCGGGCTGGCTGCCACGCCGGCGCAGCCAGCGGCGCAGAGCGATGTACGCGAGATCCTCGCCTTCGCGGTGGCGGAGGCGGATCGCGTCGATGATCGACCGCTCCGCACTGTAGAGGCCGATCTGGGTCGCCGAGTCGATCCGGATCGCGCCTCGTCCGATGCGGAACGTGTCGCGGTCGAACACATGCCAGGTGACACGGGCGGCGAGCTGCGGCCGGTGCGCGCCCCGGGGCACCGCGAGGTCGATCGCGTCGGGATTCGCATCGGTCAGGTCATGGTGGACCAACGCGCTGGTGAGGCACAGGGTGGCCAGCGCTGATCGGTGGGCGATCTCCAGCAGGTCATGGTCGGCGGGCTCCGCCAGATCCGCGTCAGCTCGCCGGTACACGCCGCGCCCGATCAACTCGATGACGCCCCGGTCCCTGAGCTCGTACAGCCGCCACTTGCTGAGGCCGGCCCGCAGGGCATCCGCTGCGCTGAACGTGGCCGGCAGCTTCTCGGTGAGATCTGTGTCAAGCACGCGAGGCACCTCCCTTCACGACTCCGTCCTCGACTAACCCTACACACATCTAGCACAGCTGTGCAGAGTTAGTCGGGCACTGGATCCGGTCCCGCGGTCACCGGCGCCGTTGGTTGCCGGGCGCCGATACGCGGTATCACCTGTCGGGGGCGCAATGCGGTGGACGCCGGTTCCTACGGCATGTATCTGTAGTGTCGTGGATTACCGCCCGGCGACCGAGCGAGACGCCGAAGCCATCGCAGCGCTTCATGCCGAGAGTTGGCGGATGAACTACCGCGGCGCGTACTCCGACAGGTTTCTCGACGGAAACGTCTTCGAGGACCGATGGGCGGTCTGGTCTGAGCGCTTGAGGGAGATCGACCGGTCTCATGACACGGTCGTGGCCGAGGACGCAGGCGTGATCATCGGTTTCGCTCACACGGTTCTCGACCAAGATCCCGTGTGGGGTGCTCTCCTGGACAACCTGCATGTTGCCCACCAGGTGAAGCGCAGAGGTGTAGGCACACAGCTCATGGCCCGCTCAGCCTCTGCGGTCCTGGCCCGTGGGCGGCACAAGAGCCTGTACCTCTTGGTCCTCGAAACCAACGCAGCTGCACAGGCGTTCTATGAAGCGCGTGGAGGCAGGTGCGTCGGGAGTGAGGTCTCGGAACCAGCGGGTGGCGGAAGCATTGTCGGACTCCGGTACGTCTGGAGTGACCCGTCGGTCCTCCTCCGACGACCAAGATCTACCGAATCCGCAAGGCAAGACTGACCAGATTCCAGGTCCACCGGTCAGATCTACTCTGCGAACCGCAGGCCAGCAAGCCGGCCGTTCGCAGCCTTCAGCAAGATCGGACAGCGTAGTTCGAGGGTGAGTTCGTCGCGGAGTGGGATGCCGTACGCACCGGTGAGCGGGATCTCGGGTTTCAGCGCGCGGGCGGCGTCCACCGCGCCCGGTGCGACGGCGATCAGGCGCAGCCCGCGCCGTTGACAGAAGCGAAGCGCGTCGAGGTTGTCGTTGGTGGTGACCAGCCAGATCCGCGTCAGCCCGGCTTCCCGGGCCAGCCCGACCGCCGCCGCCAGCAGGGCGCTCCCGACACCGGAGTGGCGTACCACCGCGTCCCGGTTGGCGTCCGTAACCGCTCGAACCTGCAAATTCACGATCAACTCCGCGCAGCTCTGGTCAGGGTGGGCTGGGTCACGTATGTTGTGCGGAGCCTCGGGACGACCGCGGCCAGCCCTTTTACTCGGATCGTCCGGCACGTTCCTGCCGGTGAAAGGACGGATGCAGCATGGCTACCGTCACGTACGACAATGCCTCTCTGACCTATCCGGGCACCAGTAAGCCCGCGGTCGACTCCCTTGACCTGGAGATCGGAGACGGCGAGTTCCTGGTCCTGGTCGGGCCCTCCGGATGCGGCAAGTCCACCAGCCTGCGGATGCTCGCCGGCCTGGAAGACGTGGACACCGGTGAGATCCGGATCGGCGAGAAGGACGTCACCCACCTGCCGCCGAAGGCGCGCGACATCGCGATGGTGTTCCAGAACTACGCGCTCTACCCGCATATGACGGTGGCCCAGAACATGGGCTTCGCGCTCAAGATCGCCGGCACCTCGAAGGACGAGATCAAGCGCCGGGTCGCCGACGCCGCCAAGCTGCTCGACCTGGAGCTGTACCTCGACCGTAAGCCGAAGGCGCTCTCCGGCGGCCAGCGGCAGCGGGTCGCGATGGGCCGGGCGATCGTACGCGAACCCCAGGTCTTCCTGATGGACGAGCCGCTTTCCAACCTCGACGCGAAGCTGCGGGTGCAGACCCGCTCCCAGATCGCCGCGCTGCAGCAGCGGCTCGGCACCACCACGGTGTACGTCACCCACGACCAGGTCGAGGCGATGACGATGGGGCACCGGGTCGCGGTGCTGCTCGACGGCGTGCTGCAGCAGGTCGACACCCCCCGCAACCTGTACGACTCCCCCGCCAACGTCTTCGTCGCCGGCTTCATCGGCTCCCCCGCGATGAACATCAAGATGGTGCCGTTGACCGACGAGGGCGGCCGGTTCGGTGCGGTGACGCTGCCGCTGAGCCGGGAGCAGGTGGCGGCGGCCCGCGAGGGCGAGGAAGCCAATGGCGTGGTGCAGGTCGGCTTCCGCCCCGAGGACAGCGACCTGGTCGGCGAAGGCGCGGGGGGCGTACCGATCCTGGTCGACCTGGTGGAGGAGCTGGGCTCCGACGCGTACGTCTACGGCCACGCCGACTTCGACGGGGTGCAGGAGCGGTTCACCGTGCGTACCGACGGGCGGAACACCCCCACCATGGGCGAGACGGTGTACGTCAAGCCGAAGGTCGGCCACCACCACGTCTTCCACGCCATCACCGGCGAACGCCTCAACTAACCGAACCGGGGTCGGACCTGCCCCGGATCCTGCGACCACGCTTGCAAGATCCGGGGCATTGGGCGGCTGAGCACGACCCCACCGGGGTTTCCCGTGCACCAGCGCCCAATGCCCCGAATCGTGGGGCCGCCGCGCCTTGGCCGGCCGGCCCCCAGCCGGCCAAGGCAGCGAAGGCGGCCGCGGGGTTACGCCTGGGAGCCGATCACTACCTCGTCCACTCGGGCGCCGGTCAGCGGGCCGCAGGCCGGGGTCAGGGCGGAGCAGATCAGGTCCGAGGTGAAGTGGAACCGGACCTGGATCTGGCCGCCGGGCGAGGTGAAGCCGAGGGTGGTCTTCTGCCAGCCGGGGTAGCCGGTGCTGCGGCCGAAGAACTGGCCGAGCGGCTGCCACGTCGTACCGTCGGCGCTCCACTCGGCGCTCACCCCGTCGAAGCCCTCCTCGGTGTCGCTCTTCAGCCAGAACTCCAGCACGGTGGCGCCGGCCGGGGTGTCGATCGGCGGTGAGGTGAGGGTGGCGTCGACGTTGTCGACGTACTGGGTGGGGCCTTCCAGGCCGAAGGACGCGCCGGCGGGATCGTCGGCGCCGTCCTTGGCGCCCGGAGCGGCACGCGACCAGGTCGGTACGCCGGCGGTGGTCCACCCGTCGGCGTCGCTGTCGAAGCCGTACGACACGTATGGGTCGCCCAGCACCGGCGGCACATCCGGATCGGCGGGCGGCACCCGACCGCCCAGTACGGTGTCGCCCTCGATCGCGATCGCCGGCCGGGCATCGCCCTCGGGCCCCGAGGTGGAGTCCAGGAACGACACCGCGACCTTGCCGTCGCGGAAGATCGCCACGGTCTCGAAGTCGAACCGTACGTCGTTGCCGACCCCGCCGGTGGCGTCCAGATCACCGAGCCCGACCTCGTACTGACGGGTCAGCCGCGGCTGGTTCTTGGTGATGTCGAACTTGTAGACCAGATCCTGGTCGGCCTCCGGACCCTGCGCCCGCATCGCCACGGCGGCGACCCCGGCCGCCCGGTTCGCCCGGAAGTCGATCTCCTCGATGGTGTGCCCGCCGGGCAGCTTCACCCGGGTGTCCTTCCAGGTCAGGCCGCCGTCGGTGGAGACCCGGTAGTCGAAGCCGGCGTTTCCGGCGGTCGCGACGACGTGGTGCACCCGGCCGGCCGAGTCGACCTGGAACAGCCCAGCCGGCTTCGACCCGTCCGGCTGCAGGTACGACGCCCAGCTGGCATCCGTACCGTCGAAAAGTCCCCAGTCGCCGCTGGACTCAGAGCCGTAGTCGGGGGCGGCGAGCAACCCACCACCGCCCAGTGCCGTCATCCGGCCGTTGGTGTTCGGCTGTACCCAGTCGTTGACCGGCGCGGCGGTGGTCGGGAGCGGGCCACGCACCTCACGGCCGTTCAGGATCTGGTCCAGCTTCTTGCTGGTGACCTCGGTGTAGTTCAGCCCGTCGGTGCTCATGAACCACAGCTCCTTCGTCGGGAAGCCGCCCTTGACGAAGGAGACGTACTCGTAGGTCTCGCCGCCCACGGTCACCGGGCCGGGCACCACCGAGATCCACTCCCGGTCGTAGAACGGCTGGTGCAGCGGCATCTCGGTGTAGAGCCACTGCGCGGTGTCCGCCTCGTACTTGTAGAACTGCAGATGATCCCCGCTGTACGGGTCCCACTCCACCCCCAGTACGTCGCCGCCGGGCGCGGCCACGATGGCGCCCTCGCCGTTGACCAGCGGGGTGAGCGGCTGCACCTGGCGCCAGGTGAGGCCACGGTCGTCGCTGTAGTTGACGAAGCTCCCCCCGAAGTCGAGCAGCCGCCCTTCCGGCGTGATCGTCAGATAGTTCTCGCAGCAGTTGCCGGTCTGGCGTACCACCCGCCAGGTGGTCTTGGAATACCGGTCGTCGCGCGGCGCGTCGCTCCTGCCGTAGTCGATTCCGGGGTACGTGCCGCTCGCGACCGGTGGGGTGATGACCGCGATGCGGGCCGGGATCTCGGTGACCGCCGCTTGTACGGGGTTCACAGCGCCGAGTACGGCGGCCGCCGCGCAGCCTGCTAACAACGCTCGGGAGATGATCATGTTCGTCCTCCGGGATGGTCATCCCGCCCTCGATACGGGCCCCCGAGCAGATCATTTGATGACGACAACTTACCCCGATCCCCGCCCCGGGAGAATGCTCGCCGCCCCAAGCCGGCCGCGCCGCCGCACTGCCGCGCCAGCCGCCGCCGGCCGCGACGACCCGAGCTCAGGGCTCGCGGAAGCGGTGTACCAGCAGGCGGGTGCTGCCGGCGCAGAGGAAGTAGACCGCGTCCCAGCTGCACGTCGCGGGGTTGACGTTGGCGGCACCGATCTCGGTCTCGGCCCCGGTCTGGGCGCCCACCCCGCGCAGCTGCAACCCGATCACCGCGTCTGTGACGCTCACCCGCCCCTGATTTACCGAGCCGACCGTGTCGGGGAACAGCAGCACGCTGCCGGTGTCCAGCGGTGCCCCCCAGCCACGGCTCTTGCGTACCAGCTTGCCTTCGGCGTCGAACAGCACCGTGTAGATCGCCCGGCCCTGCCGGTGCGTCACCATGATCCGGTTGCCCACCGGCACGATGCTGGCCAGCTCACTCGGCTTCGCCAGCCGCCGGCTCCACACCTTCTTGCCGCTCTTGAAGTCCACCACGACCAGCTCGGCGCGGCTGGTCAGCACGCACAGGTACGCCTCACCGCACGGCTCCACCCGCTCCGGCCGTACGCCCGCGCGCTCGTCGGCGAAGACCGGCCGCTCGGTGAGCTTGTCGATGTCGTACGCGGTGAGCTGCCAACCGTCGCCGTCCACCACCGGCCCCGCGACGAAGAACAGCCCCTGGTACGCCAGCGCCCGGTCGTCGCGGGTGAGTGGCGGCACCCCGGTCTTCTTGCGCTCCTGACCGTCCTCGGCGCTGAGCACCCGCAGCGTGCCGTCCGCGGCGAGCGTGACGAGGCGGTTGTCCGGGTACTCCTGCTGGAACCGGCGTCCGCGAAGATCCCCGGCGACCTCCTCGTCGCTCCAGTTGCCGACCCGGTAGAAGCTGGTGCGGTACCGCGCGTTACCGACCTCTTCCCGGGTACGCGGATCGATCCAGACCAGCCGGCGCGCGTCCGGATCCACCCGGATCAGCCGGTCACCGACGAAGAAGTGCCAGGTCGCGGCGGTGACCTGCTCGGTGTAGAGCTCCTCTAGGGTGTCCGGGTCGTACACATAGAGGGTCTTGCCGGATCCGCCGTTGGCGTAGATCAGCAGGCCGGACGGGTTGGCGGAGAAGCCGCCCCACTCCTCCGCGCGGCCGCCGACCTCGGTGGTGGTCGTGCCGCTGGCCAGCTCCACCTTCACCAGGTGCAGGTCACCGCCGCCCTCTCGGTACGCGAAGTAGCCGTGATCGCCCTCGATGTCGGTGCCGACCGGATCCCCCCGGTACGGCGTCGCCCCGACGCTGGACAGGGTGGCGAACGGCAGCTCGGTACGGCCGGCGTAGTAGATCAGACCAGCGGTGAGGACCGCGAGCGCGGCGACACCGGCGGCGGCGTACACCCAGGTCTTGCCGAACCCGTGTCGCGCCATCAGCCGCGCCGCCTCCTTGCGTCCCAACGACCTGGTGGACGCGATCCTACTGACCGCTCAGGGCAGCGGCGGGGGGCCGGACGGTAGATCAGCGACGGCGCGCCGGCGAGCCACCTCGGCCAGCGCCACGGCGGCCGCCACGGAGGCGTTCAGCGACTCGACGCCGGAGGAGATCGGGATCGCGGTACGGATGTCGCAGGTCTCGCCGACCAGCCGGGACAGGCCGCGCCCCTCGGAGCCGACCACGACCACCAGCGGGTCGAGCGCGGCTTCCAGCTCGTACAGCGGGAGCTCGCCGTCGGCGTCCAGCCCGACCACCACGAAGCCCTCGGCCTGGCAGGTCTTCAGAGCGCGGGTCAGGTTGGTGACACGGGCGATCGGCACCCGGGTGGCCGCGCCGGCGGAGGCGCGCCACGCGGTGGCGGTCATCCCGGCGGAACGCCGCTCCGGCAGGAACACCCCCTGCGCCCCGAACGCCGCCGCGGAGCGTACGACCGCCCCCAGGTTGCGCGGGTCGGTGACCCCGTCCAGCGCCACCAGCAGCGGAGCGTCGGGCCGGCTCTCCAGCGCGCTGGCGACCAGATCCTCGAACGCCTCGTACGCGAACGGCGGCACCTGCAGCCCGATCCCCTGGTGCAGTACACCGCCGGTGAGCCGGTCCAGCTCGGCCCGGCTCACCTCGAGGATCGCGATGCCGCGGTTGCCGGCGATCCGTACCGCTTCCTTGGTCCGGTCGTCGACCTCGATCTTCTGCGCCACGTACAGCGCGGTGCACGGGATGTGCGCCCGCAGCGCCTCCACCACCGGGTTGCGCCCGACCAGCAGCTCCGGCGCGTCCTCCGGCAC
>JBOGDG010000040.1:0-12480 GCA_050701655.1 Micromonosporaceae bacterium | reverse complement strand
GCCGTCCACGAGGGGGGTACGCGGCACCCAGCCGAGCGTCTCGCGGGCCGCGCGGGAGTCGAGCACCATCTCGCGCAGGTCGCCGAGCCGGGCCGGGGCGAACTCGGGCTCGGCGTCGACCCCGACCGCGTCCGCGACCAGCCGGTGCAGCTCCAGGTCACTCGTACGCTGCCCGGTGCCGATGTTGAGCCGCCGCCCGCCGCCTGGGCGGGATGCCGCCGCCACCAGCGCGTCCACCACGTCGGCGACGTAGACGTAGTCGCGGGTGTTGCCGCCGTCGCCGAACACCCGGGTCGGCTCCCCTGCCAGCAGCGCGTTGGTGAAGATCGCCACCACACCGGCTTCGCCGTGCGGGTCCTGCCGCGGGCCGTACGTGTTGGTGAACGCCAGCACCGTGGTGTCCAACCCGTACAGCTCCCGGTACTGGTGCAGATACAGCTCGCCGGCCAGCTTGCTCACCGCGTACGGGGAGAGCGGCCGTACCGGCGCGTCCTCCGACACCGGCAGCGACGACGGTGGCCCGTACACCGCGACCGAGGAGACGAACACGACCTTGCCGGCGCCGGCCTTGCGCGCCGCCTCCAGCACCGCCACCGTCCCCAGCACGTTCGCGGTGGCGTCGGCCAGCGGATCGGCCACGCTCACCCGTACGTCGATCTGCGCCGCCAGGTGGAACACCACGTCGGGGGCGGCGCCGGCGATCACGGCATCCAGCCCCGGCTCGGCGACGCCGTGGCGTACCAGGGTGCACCGACCAGAGCTGATCGCGTCGGAGAGATTCGCCTCGCGGCCACTGGACAGGTCGTCGACGACGACCACGCCAGCGCCGTCGCGTAGCAGCCGATCGACGAGGTGAGAACCGATAAAGCCGGCGCCACCGGTCACCACAGCGCGCACAGAAACGCTCCTCCTGAAGTCAGCGGCGGAGAAAAGGTGAACACTTGGTGCCGCGGCACCTCCGCATCGTGTCAGATCCGGACGAGTCGCTAGCATAGCCACAGCCGACGAACGGCCACCGAAATCCAGGAGCCTGACCACCGATGTCCGACAACAAGGACGCCTGGGTGATCATCCCCGTGTACAACGAGGAGAAGGTCATCGCCCAGGTCATCACCGAGCTGCTGCCGGTGTTCCCCAACGTGGTCTGCGTGGACGACGGCAGCGGCGACGCGTCGGCCTCCGAGATCGCGGCCACCGGCGCCCACCTGGTACGGCATCCGGTCAACATGGGCCAGGGTGCGGCGCTGCAGACCGGCCTGTCGTACGCGCTGGCCCGGCCCGGGTCGCGGTACTTCGTGACGTTCGACGCCGACGGGCAGCACCGGGTCAGCGACGCCGCCGCGATGCTGGAGGTGGCCCGCGGCGGCGAGGTCGACGCGGTGCTCGGCTCCCGGTTCCTGGAGCGCGCCTCCACCGTGCCGTGGCTGAAGCGGGTGGTGCTGCGGGCCGCCGCGCTGCTCAGCCGCAGTGGCCGCCGACTGAGACTGACCGACGCGCACAACGGGCTGCGGGTGCTGGCCCGACCGGTCGCCGAGCGGCTCCGGATCCGGATGAACGGGATGGCGCACGCCTCGGAGATCGTGGCCAACCTGGCGCGCGGCGACTGGCGGGTGGTGGAGGCGCCGGTGACGATCCTCTACACCGACTACTCGCGCTCCAAGGGCCAGTCGCTGGTCAACGGCGTGAACATCCTGTTCGACCTCGGCATGCGCGGCCGGAGGAGCTGAACCGATGGTGATCCAAGTTCTGCTGCTGATCGCGGTCGCCGGCGTGCTGTTCGGCTTCATCCGCTGGCAGCACGGGGTACGGCTGCAGGCCAGCAAACGGCTAGCGTTCTTCGCCTTCCTCGCGCTCAACGTGTGGGCGGTGCTGCGTCCCGACGACGTCACCGCGGTGGCGAAGACCCTCGGCGTGGGCCGCGGCGCGGACCTGCTGCTCTACCTGCTGGTGGTGGCGTTCATCTTCGTGGTGCTCAACTTCTACCTGCGGTTCCGCGACATGAGCGAGCGGTTCACCGACCTGGCCCGCGCGGTCGCGCTGCGGGAGGCGGAGCTGATCAACCGGGACCGCGGCGTGTTGCTGGAGCCCGCCGCGCCACCTCCCCCACCCGCGGCGCCCGAGGCCACGTGAGGCCGCTCATCCAGGTGGTACGCCGGCTGTTCGCCTCGTTACCGGCGGGCACCGCGCTCGTCGGAGCCGGGCTGGCGATCCTCGGGGTCGCCGCGTACGTGTATCTGGCGATCGCCGGTCACGCCCTCGACGCCCATGGCTACGGCGACCTGGCCGTGCTCTGGATGATCGTCTTCTCGGTCGGGCCCGGCCTGTTCTTCCCGCTGGAGCAGGAGCTCAGCCGCCTGATCGCGGTCCGCCGGGCGCAGGGCCAGGGGGTACGCCCGATCGCCGCCCGGATCGCCGTGGTCGGGGTCTCGATCCTCGGGGTGCTGCTGCTGGCCGTGTACGCGCTGCGCCGCCCGCTCGCCGACGCGTTGTTCGAAGGTGACGCCCGCCTGGTCGACGTACTGGCGGCGAACCTGGTGGCGCTCACCGCGGCGCACTTCTCGCGCGGCCTGCTCTCCGGACACGGCGAATTCGGCCGGTACGGTGCCCAGCTGGCGCTCGACGGTCTGCTGCGCGTCGTTATCGCGGTCGGGCTGGCCGCCGGCGGGGTCCGGGAAGCGAGCTGGTACGGCCTCGCGCTCGCGATCGCTCCCCTGATCGCAGTGGCGCTGACCGCGAACCGTACGGTGCTGCGGCCGGAGCCGGGGCCGAGCGTGCCGTTCGCTCAGGTCACCGCGGGGATGGGGCTGTTGGTCGCCTCCAGCACGCTGTGGCTGGCGCTGGTGAACGCCAGCGTGGTCAGCGCCCGGCTGCTGTCCACACCGGCGGAGGCGGCGCTCGCCGGTGCGCTGCTCTCGGGGGTGGTGCTGGCGCGGATCCCGCTGTTCGCGTTCTCGTCGGTGCAGGCATCGTTGCTGCCCGCACTGTCCGGGGCGGCGGCGGTCGGCGACCGTACGGGTTTCCGGCGGCTGCTGATCCGTACCACCGGCGCGGTGACCGCCCTCGGGGTGGCCGGCGCCGTGGTCTGTATCGCGATCGGGCCGTGGCTGGTGCGTACCCTCTTCGACGCCGGCACTGTGCTGAGCCGGGCCGACTTCGCGTGGCTCACCGTCGCCACCACGATCTACATGATCGCCACCGTGCTGGGGCAGGCCGGCTTGGCGCTGGCCGGCCACCGCGACCAGGCGATCGGTTGGGCCGCCGGGTTCGGCTCGCTGCTGCTGGTCACGCTGCTTCCGCTGAGCATCCTGCTGCGAGTGGAGCTGGCGTTCCTGGTCGGCTCGCTGGTGGCCGGCGTGGTGCTGGCGATGCAGCTGGTACGCCGCATCCGCCAGTGGCCGGCGCATCCGGCCGAGCCGATCTCCGCTACTCAGGCGGCGGGGCTGGCCGACTGACCGAAGGCGGAGCCGCGCCGGTATCCGTCTGCTCCGGCAGCCGCCACACCGAGGCGTCCAGCGGCGGCCGCCCCGATGACTGAGCCAATGCAGCGGACACCTGCGAGACCGCGTTCTGGATCGTCCGGTACGCCTGATCCCGCTCCGCGATCACCGCGGCGAGCAGCAGACACGTCAGCGCCACAGTGCTGTTGAACGTCTGCAGCGTCACCATCGTCGCGAAGGTGTCCAGCCCCTGGAACGGGTCCACGCCGCGCTGTGCCGCCACCATCGCGCCGGTCGACACGATCAACGCAGCCGGGGTGGCACCCAGATGCCGGAAGCGGACCGCTGCCCACACCAGTAACGGGAACGCGTAGATCATCATGGGCAGCAGACCCCTGGCGGTCGCCACACTCACCGCGACAGTGCAGAGCAGCACCGCTGCCGCCTCCAGCCACTGGCCCGGCGTCAGGGCCGTACGCCACCGGCTCGTGGCGTACGTCAGCAGCAGCGGCGCCACCAGCAGCAGTCCCATGGCGTCGCCGGTCCACCACACCGACCAGGTGGCCAGGAACTCGCTCGTCGGCACCGCACCGGACTGCGCCAGCGCGAGACTGCCGATGCTGGCGCTCACCAACGAACCACCGAGCGCCCCGAAGAACACCAGCCGTACGGCGTCGGAGAGCCGATCCAGCCGCGGGTGGAAGTCGGTACGCGTCAGCAGCAGGTACACCAGCACCGGCGCCATCGTGTTGCCCACCGCGATCGCCCCGACGGTGACCACCGACGGCCCGATCGGCAGGTTCACCAGCAACGCGCCCAGCGCGATGCCCGGCCAGGTACGCAGCCCCCACAGCAGCAACGCCGCCAACGCGATGCCGGTCGGTGGCCAGAACGGCGTCACCTGATCGCGTACCACCGCGAACAGCAGCCCGATCTCGGCCGCCAGGTAGTACGCGATGGTGACCGCGACGATCTGCAGCACAATCATCGCCCGGGGCGGGATCCGCAGGACCAGTGCCACCTGGACACCGTCCAATCTCCAAGTGACCGGGACAGCCGTCAGTCTGCTCCCGCACGACAGTGCCCAACAAGCAATCCCCGGACCCACCAGCCGGGGCGGGTACAGCTACGTCTCGTCGCTGGGTGGCTTCGGCTGGTCGGCGAGCGGCTTCGGCTTGCTCTTGCGCGGGGTCGACTTGCGCGGTGTACGCCCACCCGACGGCGGCTTCGGCTTCGCGGGAGTGGGCTCCTCCACGCCCTCGATCAGCTCGTCCAACACGTCCTCGGACACCCCGGTGTCGGAAGGCTCAGTCTCGGCCGGCGTGGTCTCCGCTGGTGTGGTGTCGGCGGGCTGCTCCGGCTCCGCCGCGGGTGTCGCGGCACCGTCGCCGAGCAGTGTCTTGAGCGCCGCGCCGGTGATCCGGCGGAACGCCCGGCCGCCCCGGCGCCGGTCGAGCACCGCCACCTCGAGCCGATCGGCTGGGATCTCGCGCTTCTGGCCGGCTTCGCCGCCGACACTGCCGAGCGCCTCGATCGCCAGGTGCAGCGAGTCGGAGAGCGACGCGTCGTCGTGGTGCCGATCGCGGAGCACCGCCGAGATCGCGTCGACCTGCCCGCCCATCGCCACGAAGCCCGGCTCGTCACCCACCGAACCGTCGTACGTGATCCGGTACAGCTCGTCGGCGGCCGGGGTCTCCCCCAGCTGGGCGATGCAGATCTCGACCTCGAACGGCTTGTGCTGCTCGGTGAAGATCGCACCGAGCGTCTGGGCGTACGTGTTCGCCAGCCACCGTCCGTTGACGTCGCGGCGGTCGTAGCTGTAGCCGCGGATGTCGGCTAGCCGTACCCCGGCCATCCTGAGGTTTTCGAACTCGTTGTAGCGCCCGACGGCGGCGAACCCGATCCGGTCGTAGATCTCGCTGATCTTGTGCAGCGCGGTGGAGGTGTTCTCCGCGACGAACAGCACTCCGTCGACGTAGGTCAGCACGACGACGCTGCGGCCCCGGGAGATGCCCTTGCGGGCGTACTCCGACTTGTCCCGCATCAGCTGCTCAGGCGAGGCGTAGAACGGCATTGCCACGGCTGGTGCTCTCCTCTATGTGATGGGTCAGGCGGTGGGTGGGATCAGCTCAGCCGCCGGGATTCTCCATGCGCTGGTTGACCACCGCCTGGGCCACGTCGGCGGCCTGGGACCCGGTGAGGCGGTCGACGCCCTCGGCGGTCGCGGTCATCACCACCGGGTAGATCTTGCGGGTCATGTCGGGGCCACCGGTGGCCGAGTCGTCCTCCGCGGCGTCGTACAGCGCCTCGACGGCGACCTTCACCGCCGCCTCGGTGGACAGGCCGGCCCGGTAGCGCTTCTTCATCGCGGACTTGGCGAAGATGGAGCCGGAGCCGATGGCGTGGAACTCGCGTTCGACGAAGCAGCCGCCGGTGACGTCGAAGCTGAAGATCCGACCGGCGTCGGAGGGATCCTCCGCATCGGTGTCGAAGCCGGCGAACAGCGGCAGCACCGCCAGCCCCTGCATCGCGGCGGCGAGGTTGCCCCGGATCATCGCGGCCAGCCGGTTGGCGGTGCCGTGCAGCGACAGCGTGGCGCCCTCGATCTTCTCGTAGTGCTCCAGCTCGACCTGGAACAGCCGGATCAGCTCCAGCCCGACACCGGCGGCGCCGGCGTACCCGACTAGGGAGTACGGCCCGGCGGGGAACACCTTCTCGATGTCTCGGCTGGCGATCAGGTTGCCCATCGTGGCCCGCCGGTCGCCCGCCATCACCACGCCGTCGCCGCTGGTCACCGCCACGACGGTGGTGCCGTGCGTCGCCAGGTGCTCAGCCGAGCCGGGCGGCAGGGGACGCCGCCCCGGAAGCAGGTCGGGGGCGGCGATGGTCAGAAACTCGGTGAACGAGGAGATGCCCGGGGTGGTGAAGACAGCTGGTAGACGCCCGGTTGCACCAATATCCGCTGCCACGTAGTCCCTCTCAGGTAGCCGATCGCGTTCTGCAGCAGGTCAGGCGGTCCTTGAACTGACCCAGATCCCCGTTGCAGTTGAAGCACAGAATGCCACGTACGTTCCCGTACACGTGATCGTGGTCCACATGTTCCGGGTCCTGGGCGCCACAAATCGCGCACACGCCACCCTGCCCGGCGAGTAGCTGGGCGAACTCCTCGACGCCGATCCCGTACCGTCGCTTCAAGTGGTAGTTGCGGGTCCTGCCGTGATGCAACTCCCGAATCACTCGGCCTTCTGCACCGGCCCACTTCCGCGCACTCGCCTTCCAGCGAACGTTAAAGCAGGGCTTGCAGTAGCTCCCGCGACCAGAGGGGCGTCGGGAGCTGGCATGGAACTCGTCTAGCGGCTTCCACTCATCACAATCGCGGCAGCGACGGAGTCCGTCACGATCATCGTTAAGGAGAGGCACGACGTCATCCGATCTTCCCAAAATCGGATATATGCGTCTATTGCCCTCCTTTCTGTACATATCCTCTCACGAACTCTTCTGCGTTTTCTTCGAGTACGGAGTCGATTTCGTCGAGCAGGTCGTCGACGTCCTCGGAGATCTTCTCTTGGCGCTCAGCCACCTCCGGGTTGGCGGCAGGCTCCGGGGCTTCGTCGGTCTCCTGGTCCCGCTTGCTCTTACCGGACTGCGACTGACCGCCGGTGTCCCGTGTAGCCATGGCGCTGCTCCCTTCTCGGTACTGACTTCGACGCTACCTCGTACGTGTGACGAAACAGCTATCCGGAGGTCAGCGCCTCCAGCAGGTCCTTCGCGCTCGGGCACCGGTCGAACAACGCGCCGACATGCGCCTTGGTGCCGCGTTCGGGCTCCATCATCGGCACCCGTACCAGCGACTCCCGGCCGACATCGAAGATCACCGAATCCCAGCTGGCGGCGACCACCTCGCTGCCGTACTCCCCCAGGCACCGGCCCCGGAAGTACGCCCGAGTGTCCTCCGGCGGGTTGGTCATCGCGGTGACGACCCGCTCGTCGTCGAACAGTGTCTTCATGGAGCCGCGCCGCACCATCCGGTTGTAGAGCCCCTTGTCCGGCCGCACATCGGAGTACTGCAAGTCCACCAGCTGCAGCTTCGGGGAGGACCAGTCCAGTTTCTCCCGCTCCCGGTAGCCCTCCAGCAGCCGCAGCTTCGCCACCCAGTCCAGCTCGCCGGCCAGCTGCATCGGATCCTGACCCAGTCGGGTCAGTACGTCCTGCCAGCGGTCCAGTACGTCGGCGGTGATCTCGTCCAGCTCGGCCTCGGCGCGCTGCTCCATGTACGCGCGGGCGCGCTCGTAGTAGATCCACTGCAGATCCAGCGCGGTGAGGTGACGGCCGTCCCGCAGCCGCATCCGATGGGTCAGGGCGGAGTCGTGGCTGACCGAGCGCAGCTCGCTGATCGGATCGGCTAGCCCGAGGTCGTTCGCCAGGTACTTGTCCTCGATCATCGCCAGCACCAGCGCGGTGGTGCCCACCTTGAGGTACGTGGAGACCTCGGCCAGGTTGGCGTCGCCGATGATCACGTGGAGCCGGCGGTACCGGTCGGCGTCGGCGTGCGGCTCGTCGCGGGTGTTGATGATGGGGCGCTTCAGCGTGGTCTCCAGCCCGACCTCGACCTCGAAGAAGTCGGCGCGCTGGGAGATCTGGAACCCCGCCTGGTTGCCGTCCTGGCCCAGCCCCACCCGGCCGGCGCCGCAGATCACCTGGCGGGTCACGAAGAACGGGGTCAGGTGCGAGACGATGTCCGCGAACGGGGTCGACCGGCGCATCAGGTAGTTCTCGTGTGAGCCGTAGCTGGCGCCCTTGTTGTCGGTGTTGTTCTTGTACAGGTTGATCTGCTGCCCGCCCGGCATCATCGCCGCGCGCCGGGCCGCCTCCGCCATCACTCGCTCGCCGGCTTTGTCCCACAGCACCAGATCCCGCGGGTTGGTGACCTCGGGGGCCGAGTACTCCGGGTGGGCGTGGTCGACGTACAGCCGGGCACCATTGGTCAGTATCACGTTCGCCAGGCCCATGTCCTCGTCGGCGAGCGCTTCGGCGGGGTCGTACAGAGCACCGGAGTAGGTGAAGCCGCGCGCGTCCCGCAGCGGCGACTCCTCCTCGTAGTCCCACCGCGCGCGGCCACCACGGGCCAGCTCGGGGCGGGCACCGTACGCGTTGACGATCTGCGACGAGGTCACCATCGGGTTCGCACCCGGCTGCCCGGGCACCGAGATGCCGTACTCGACCTCAGTGCCCATCACACGCCGGGTGCTCATCCAACGAGCCTAGCTGCCACAACCCCTACAGCGCCCCGCGGCACGGTAGGGGAACGCAGGCGCCTTCGCACTACAGGTACTGGCCGGTGTTGGTGACCGTGTCGATCGACCGCCCCGACTCGGTGCCCTTGCCGGTGACGAGGGTACGGATGTAGACGATCCGCTCGCCCTTCTTACCGGAGATCCGGGCCCAGTCCTCGGGGTTGGTGGTGTTCGGCAGGTCTTCGTTCTCGCGGAACTCGTCGACGCAGGCGTCCAGCAGGTGCTGCAGCCGGATGCCCCGTACGCCGGTGGTGAGCAGGTCCTTGATCGCGCCCTTCTTCGCCCGGTCCACCACGTTCTGGATCATGGCGCCGGAGTTGAAGTCGCGGAAGTACAGGACCTCCTTGTCACCGTTGGCGTACGTCACCTCCAGGAACCGGTTCTCCTCGGTCTCGGAGTACATCCGCTCCACCGCGGACTGGATCATCGCCGCGACACACGCGTCGGCGGAGCCGCCGTGTTCGGTGAGGTCGTCGGGGTGCAGCGGAAGGTTGGGAGTTATGTACTTGGAGAAGATGTCCTTGGCCGCCTCCGCGTCGGGGCGCTCGATGCGGATCTTCACGTCCAGCCGGCCCGGTCGCAGGATCGCCGGGTCGATCATGTCCTCCCGGTTGGAGGCGCCGATCACGATCACGTTCTCCAGCCCCTCCACGCCGTCGATCTCGCTGAGCAGCTGAGGGACGATGGTGTTCTCCACGTCGGAGGAGACACCCGAACCACGGGTGCGGAACACCGAGTCCATCTCGTCGAAGAACACGATCACGGGCTGGCCCTCGCTGGCCTTCTCCCGGGCGCGCTGGAAGATCAGCCGGATGTGTCGCTCGGTCTCGCCGACGTACTTGTTGAGCAGCTCGGGGCCCTTGATGTTGAGGAAATAGCTGCGCGCCTTCTCCCCCGGGTTGTTGTCGGTGACCTGCTTGGCGAGGGAGTTAGCCACCGCCTTCGCGATCAGGGTCTTACCGCAGCCGGGCGGGCCGTACAGCAGGACGCCCTTCGGGGGTCGCAGCAGGTGCTCGCGGAACAGGTCGGCGTGCAGGAACGGCAGCTCCACCGCGTCGCGGATTTGCTCGATCTGCCCGTCCAGGCCGCCGATGTCGTGGTAGTCGATGTCCGGGACCTCTTCGAGGATCAGCTCCTCGACCTCGGACTTCGGGATCCGCTCGTACGCGTACGAGCTGCGCGGCTCGATCATCAACGAGTCGCCGGCGCGCAGCGGTTGGTCGGCGAGCGAGGCGGCCAGGTGCACCACCCGCTCCTCGTCGGCGTGGGAGAGCACCAGCGCTCGATCGGAGAGCCCCTCGGGGCCCTCCAGGATCTCCTTGATCATCACGACTTCGCCGGCTCGCTCGTAGCCGAGCGCCTCTACGACGTTGAGCGCGTCGTTGAGCAGCACCTCCTGGCCACGCCGCAGGTGCTCGGCCTCCACGGCAGGCGAGACCGCGACCCGCAGCTTACGGCCACCGGTGAACACGTCCACCGTGCCGTCTTCGAAGCGGTGCAGGTAGACGCCGTACCCACTCGGCGGCTGCGCCAGCCGGTCGATCTCCTCCTTGAGCGTGACGATCTGCTCGCGGGCCTCCTTGAGGGTGCCCACGAGTTTCTCGTTCTGCTCAGTGAGGCGATGCACCTGCGCCTGTGCTGCCGCCAACCGCTCTTCCAACAGCCGCGTGTGACGCGGGCTCTCGGTCAGCTTGCGCCGCAACAGAGCGAGCTCCTCTTGCAAGAAGCTCACCTGGGCGGAGAGGTCGTTGGCCTCATTCTCCAGACGCGCGGCGCGCGTCTCCGCGTCCTCGCTGCGTGCCACGTCCCACCTCCCCGGCTCGAGGTCGTGTGTTCCACCCTAGCCTCAAAACTTGGCTTCGGGCCTTTCGTAACACTCCTCTTACGTACCCGTGTGTCCTACACGTCATCTCGCGACTCCCCTGATGCCAGCACCGGCTCGACGTCATACTCTGGGCCGGGTACGGACCGCGAGGAGGTACCCACGGTGTCAGCCGCATCAACCGGCGAGGGAGCCGTAGCCGCGCCCGTCAACGCCGAGCCGCTGCGGGTCTGGATCGATCAGGATCTCTGCACCGGTGACGGACTGTGTGTGCAGTATGCACCCGAGGTGTTCGAGTTCGACATCGACGGCCTGGCGTACGTGAAGTCGGCCGACGGGGAGCTGCTCACCGACGAGGGAGCCCGCACCGACGTACCGGCGCATCTGCGTCTGGAAGTCGTCGACGCCGCCCGCGAATGCCCCGGTGACTGCATCCACGTACGACGCTCCGCCGACGACGTCGAGGTCGCCGGACCCGACGCGGAATGAGCCGGGGCCCGGCGCGGCTGGGTTAACTGTCCGTAGCGCCGGCGGCCGGCTCGCCGTTGGCTTGCTGTGCCTTTCGGGCGGCGTACGCCTCGGCTCCCTTGCTCGGTTTGCGGCGCCGCGGCGGGGCGACCACCCCGTCGGTGAGCCGGCGCGCGGTCACCAGGAAGGCGGTGTGCGCCACCATCCGGTGGTCCGGACGCACCGCCATGCCGTCGACGTGCCACTCCCGACTGAGCGATTCCCAGGCGCGCGGCTCGGCGAAGTTTCCGCACTCCCGGAGCGCCTCCACCAGCTCGGAGAGCTGCGGCGTGGTGGCGACGTACCCCACCAGCACGCCGCCGGGGATCAGCATCCGGCGTGCCGTGTCGAGCACCTGCCACGGCGTCAGCATGTCCAGGATGACCCGGTCGACGGACTCCTCGCGACACTCCGCGACGTCGCCGACGTGCAGCTCCCAGGCCGGATGCGGGCCGCCGAAGAACTGCTCCACGTTCTGCCGGGCGACCTCGGCGAAGTCGGGCCGCAGCTCGTAGGAGATGACCTTGCCCCGCTCCCCGACGGCGCGCAGCAGCGAGCAGGTCAGCGACCCGGAGCCGGCGCCCGCCTCCACCACCTTCGCACCCGGGAAGACGTCGCCGTACGCCACGATCTGCGCGGCGTCCTTCGGGTAGATCACCTGGGCGCCGCGCGGCATCCCGAGCACGTAGTCGGTCAGCAGCGGCCGGAACGCGAGGTACTGCGTACCCCCGGATGAAGCCACCACCACGCCTTCGGTACGCCCGATCAGCTCGTCGTGCGCCAACCCGCCACGGTGGGTGTGGAACACCCTGCCGGGCTCGAGAGTGATGGTGTGCGGCCGCCCTTTGGGGTCGGTCAGCTGGACCCGGTCGCCCGGGCGGAACGGGCCGTGTGGCACGCGGATCGGTGATGAATCGGGTGGTACGGGCACTCAGGCGTTCCTCTTCGACTGGAGCTGGCTGGCGAGGTCCTCGGCGCGCAGCACCCCGAGCACCTCTTCGCCCGCCACCACCAGGTACTCGGTGGCGGGGTGGGCCTGCACCGCGTGCAGCACCGCCTCACCGGACAGCTCCACGGACAGCGTCAGACCGGGCCCAAGAGTACGTGCCACCGAATCCACCGGGATCCAGGGCCGGCGTTCGGCCGGCACCGCGTCCGCGGCCTGCGCCCCGACGACGGCGACCGGGCGGTCGGCGGAGTCGGTCACCACGATCCCGACATCACCCTCGGGCTCCGCGCGGCGCAGCGCCTCGGCGAGCGAGGTCTGACTCGGTACGCCGATCGCGGGGCGTACCAGCTCGCGTACCGACAGGTCGCCGAGCCGGGCACCGACGGTGCCGGCGCGGATCGCGTGGCTGGCCCCGATCCACAGCACCATCGCGACAATGCCGGCGAACACCAGCCCGAACGGGCCGATTAC
>JBOGDG010000039.1:0-12482 GCA_050701655.1 Micromonosporaceae bacterium | reverse complement strand
CCCTGCCGCTTGCCGCGGGGCTGCCCGCTCCTGCCGCTTGTCGCGGGCGTGCCCGCTCCGGGCTCGGCGGGCTTCGTAGACTGGCCGGCGTGGGGCACTCAGGACTGGTGATCGCGCCGAGCATGCTGGCCGCCGACTTCGCACGGCTGGCCGAGGCGGCGGCGGCGGTGAAGGGCGCGGCCGACTGGTTGCACATCGACATGATGGACAACCACTTCGTACCGAACCTGACGATCGGGTTGCCGGTGGTGCAGAGCCTGCGCGCGGCGACCGACATCCCGCTCGACTGCCACTTGATGATCGAGAATCCGGAACGCTGGGCTCCCGGGTACGCCGAGGCCGGGGCGTACAACGTCTCGATCCACGCGGAGGCGACCGACGACCCGGTGGCGGTGGCCCGCGACGTCAAAGCGGCCGGCGCGCTGGCCGGGCTGGCGATCGACCGGGACACGCCGCTGGACGGCTACCTGGAGCTGCTGCCGGAGTTCGACCTGCTGCTGATCATGACGATCAAGGCGGGCTTCGGAGGCCAGTCGTTCATCCCCGAGCTGCTCGAGAAGGTGCGCCAGGCCCGCCGCCATGCGGCATCCGGGCACCTGCAGCTGCGGATCGAGGTGGACGGCGGGATCGGGGAGTCCACCATCGAGGCGGCCGCCGCCGCGGGAGCGGACGCCTTCGTCGCCGGCACCGCGGTGTACGGCGCGGACGACCCCGGCGCTGCCGTACGCCACCTGCGCAAGCTCGCCGAAGCTGTGGCCCGCTGAGCCGTTGGGGCGCTGGCCCGTGGCGGCGCGTGGGCCCATCGTGGACGCAATGACCGGGGTGTGAACTAGGTCGCGGGGTGGTCAACTCACCCGTAGGTCGTGGCAGACTTCGGAGTAACCCACCACGCGCTGGCGGGATCGGTGAAATTCCGAACCGGCGGTAAGCGGCCTCGTACGGGGCCGCGCAGCCCGCGACCCGGTCACATCCAGTGACCGGTGGATCCGGTGAGCGAGGACTCCCTCGCGATTCCGGAGCCGACGGTCATAGTCCGGATGGGAGACAGCGCGCGGGAGTCCGGGGCGCTGTCTGGCTACCCGGACCGGCAACGGGTCGGCGTCGGCCATCCGTTGTTCCCGTGCACTCCTTCCTCCTCCCGCCCGCGCCGATGGGCCGTAGCCCGCCGGCCGCCAAGCTGGCAGACCGCCGGCCGTCAGGCCGGCAGCCCGCCAGCTGGGAGGCTGGCAGACCGCCGGCCGCGAGGCCGATGGCCATAGGAGGAGATGCGGATGTTCACGGGGATCGTGGAGGAACTCGGGGCGGTGCTGGAGCGTACGGCGTCCGCCGCCGGCGCCAGCCTCACCGTCAGCGGCCCGCTCGTGGTGTCCGACGTCAAGCACGGTGACTCGATCGCGGTCAACGGCGTCTGCCTGACCGTACGGGAGCACGACCCGGTGGCCGGCAGCTTCGTCGCCGACGTGATGGGCGAGACGCTGCAGCGCACCACCATCGGCGAGCTGGCCGCGGGTGACCCGGTCAACCTGGAACGCGCCGCCACCCTGGGCACCCGACTCGGCGGCCACCTGGTGCAGGGGCACGTCGACGGCGTGGGCCGGATCGCGGAGCGTACCGGGGGAGAGCGCGACGACATCCGGATCCAGACCCCGCCCGGGCTCAGCCGCTACCTGGTGGAGAAGGGCTCGATCACCGTGGACGGGGTCTCGCTCACCGTGGTCGAGGTGACCGGCGACTGGTTCAGCGTGAGCCTGATCCCCACCACGTTGCAGGCCACCACGCTGGGCAGCCGGGTGGTGGGCGACCACGTCAACCTCGAGGTCGACGTGATCGCCAAGTACGTGGAACGCCTGGTTCAGCACAGCGACAGCGAGGTGCCGGCATGACCACCACCGAGCCAATCAGCAGCGAGCTGACCAGCAGTGAGATCGTGCTGGACAGCATCGAACAGGCGATCGCCGACATCGCCGCCGGGAAGGCCGTCGTCGTGGTCGACGACGCGGACCGGGAGAACGAGGGCGACCTGATCTTCGCCGCGGAGAAGGCCACTCCTGAGCTGCTCGCCTTCATGGTCCGCTACACCTCCGGCTACATCTGCGCGCCGCTCACCGCGGCGGAGTGCGACCGGCTCGAGCTGCCGCCGATGTACCACACCAACCAGGACAAGCTGGGTACGGCGTACACGGTCTCGGTGGATGCCCGGGAGCGGATCAGCACCGGCATCTCCGCCGCCGACCGGGCCAACACGATCCGGCTGCTCGCGGACCCGGCGACCTCGCCCGCCGACCTGGCGCGCCCCGGGCACGTGGTGCCGCTGCGCGCGAAGGACGGCGGCGTGCTGCGCCGGCCGGGCCACACCGAGGCGGCGATCGACCTGGCGCGGCTGGCGGGGCTGCGGCCGGCGGGTGTGCTGTGCGAGCTGGTCAACGACGACGGCACCATGCAGCGGCTGCCGCAGCTCGCCGAGTTCGCCCGCGAGCACGGGCTGACGCTGGTGAGCATCGCCGACCTGATCGCGTACCGGCGGCGGACCGAGACCCAGGTGGAGCGGGTGGCCGAGGCGCGGATCCCGACCGCGTACGGGGACTTCCGGGCGGTGGGATACCGCTCGACCGTGGATGCCCGGGAGCACATCGCGCTGGTCTACGGCGAGGTGACCGACGGCGACGACGTGCTGGTGCGGGTGCACTCGGAGTGCCTCACCGGAGACGTGTTCGGCTCGCTGCGCTGCGACTGCGGGCCACAGCTGCAGGCGGCGCTGGCGGCCGTCGCCGCGGAGGGGCGCGGCGTGGTGCTGTACGTACGCGGCCACGAGGGGCGCGGCATCGGGCTGCTGCACAAGCTGCAGGCGTACCAGCTGCAGGACACCGGGCGGGACACCGTCGACGCCAACCTCGACCTGGGGCTTCCCGCGGACAACCGGGACTACGGCACCGGTGCGCAGATCCTGGTCGATCTGGGGCTGCGGTCGATGCGGCTGCTCACCAACAACCCGGCGAAGCGGGCCGGGTTGGAGGGGTACGGGCTGACGGTGGTCGGCCGGGTGGGGCTGCCGATCCGGCCGACGCCGGAGAATCTGGCGTACCTGCGTACCAAGCGGGACCGGATGGGGCACCTGCTCGACCACCTGCCGGAGCCGTTGGAGAGGCACGCCTGATGGCCGGACACGGAGCTCCCGAGCTGGAGACCGTCGACGCGGCGGGGCTGCGGCTGGGGGTGGTCGCCACCCGCTGGCACGCGCAGCTCACCGAGCAGCTGCTGCACCGGGCGCTCGCCGCGGCGAAGGCGTGCGGGGTGACCGACGTGGTGACCGCGCGGGTGGCGGGCGCGGTGGAGCTGCCGGTGGTGGCGCAGGCGTTGGCGCGCCGGTGCGATGCTGTGGTGGCGCTCGGTGTGGTGATCCGGGGCGACACCGCCCACTTCGAGTACGTCTGCCAATCGGTCACCGACGGGTTGACCCGGGTGTCGTTGGACGAGTCCACGCCGGTGGCGCACGGCGTACTCACGGTGGACACCGAGGAGCAGGCGCGGGCCCGGGCCGGGCTGCCGGATTCGGCCGAGGACAAGGGTTGGGCGGCGACGGTGGCGGCGCTGGACGCCGCGCTGGCGGTCGCCGAGCTGCACGATGTGTGATCTGTCTCACATGTTACTGTAGCTGCCGCGCCGGGTGTTTGACCCCGGTTCGTACCATCGCGACCGGCCTGCACTGTCTACCAAAAAACGGGGGAATCCCACCATGCACAGCCGACTCACCAGGACTGTCTACGCCTCCGTGCTGGCCGGCCTGGTCGGTGTTGCGCTCGCCGGCTGCGGCGGGGCCAAGGGCACCGTGGACGACAAGCCGAAGCCGAAGGCGTGCCCGTCGGCGTCCGCGCCGGCCGCCGACCCGAGCGAGCCGCCGGGCTCCGGCGCCCCGGGTCAGCCGGGTCAGACGCCGACCGGCGGAGCGCCCCAGATGCCGACCATGCCGGGTGGTGGTGGCGGGGGCGCCGCGGTCGACCCGAGCGCTTCCGGCGCGCCCGGCGCCTCCGGCCAGCCCGAGGGTTCCCGGCAGCCCGGCAAGGGCACCGACGACTGTGAGCCGCAGGAGACCGCGCAGCCGGGCGGCTCGGTCGACCCGAGTGGTCAGCCGGGTGGCGGCCAGCCGGGCGGCTCCAACGGCCCGGGCCAGCCGGGTGGCACCGGTCCGGGTATGCCCACCCTGCCCGGTGGCGGCGGCTGATTTCTTTGCGGGTACGGGCGCGGCGCCGGCGTCGCGCCCGTACCGCTTTCTGGTCCCGGGAAGGGTCGGCGGCGACGCCGCGACGGCGGCTTGCGAGAATCACCCCCCGTGAAGACCTTTGAGCAGCTGTACGCCGAGCTCTCCGCGAAGGCCGAGGCACGTACCCCCGGGTCGGGGACCGTCGCCGCGCTCGACGCCGGGGTGCACGCCATCGGCAAGAAGCTGCTCGAGGAGGCCGCCGAGTCGTGGATGGCGGCCGAGTACGAGGGCCGCGAGCGTACCGCCGAGGAGATCTCGCAGCTGCTCTACCACGCCCAGGTGCTGATGCTCGCCAGCGGGCTGACGCTGGAGGACGTGTACCGACATCTGTAGCGCGCCCGTCGCGCCCACAGCCCTGTCGCGTCCACCAGAAGGAGTGCCACACCCATGCTGCGCATCGCCGTACCCAACAAAGGTTCTCTGTCCCAGTCCGCCACCCTGATGCTCACCGAGGCCGGTTACCTGCAGCGTACGAGTGACCGGGAGCTGGTCTGCCAGGATCCCGACGCCGGGGTCGAGTTTCTGTACCTGCGTCCCCGCGACATCGCCACATACGTCGGCTCCGGCGACCTCGACGTCGGCATCACCGGCCGCGATCTGATGATCGACTCGGGCGCGGCAGCCGAGGAGGTGCTGACGCTCGGGTTCGGCGGCTCCACCTTCCGGTACGCCGCCCGCCCCGGCACCGTGGAGAAGCTGACCGACCTGGCGGGCAAGCGGATCGCGACCGCGTACCCCGGGCTGGTGCACCGGCACCTGGCCGAAGCCGACATCACCGCGCACGTCACCCGGCTGGACGGCGCGGTGGAGAACGCGGTACGGCTCGGCGTCGCGGACGTGATCGCCGACGTGGTCTCCACCGGTGCGACGCTGCGCGCCGCCGGGCTGGAGATCGTCTGTGAGCCGATCATGACCTCCGAGGCGGTGCTGATCCGGCGGATCGGGGCGGCTTCCAACGGCCCGGTGGCGCAGCTGGTGCACCGGCTGGAAGGCGTACTGGTGGCCCGCCAGTACGTGATGCTGGCCTACGACGTCCCGCGGGACCGGTTCGACGAGGCGGCGGCGCTGACGCCCGGCATGGAGTCTCCGACGGTCTCGCCGCTGGCGAAGCAGGGCTGGGTCGCGGTGCAGGCGATGATCCTGCGTACCGAGCTGCACCGCGTGATGGACGAGCTGTACCAGGTGGGCGCCCGCGCGATCCTGGCCACCGACATCCACGCCTGCCGGCTGTGACCACCCCGACCGACCTCCCCGGGAGCGGCGCGCCGGGATCGTGGACCGGGTGGTGCCGGAGCGCCCGGACGCCGCCACCGAGCCGGAGACCTTCTGCCACCGGGTGGCGCACGCCGTGGCGTACGAGCTGGCGCTGTTGAGCCGCCAGCCGCCGGCCGACCGGTACGCCACCCGGCTCGCCCGCTACCGCGAGATCGGCCGGCCGTAGACTCACCACCCGTGGCCGAGACCGTGAAAGCGCGCCCCCGCAAGGCAGCCGTCGTCTGCTGGATCGCCGCGATCGCGGTGGTGCTGATCTTCAGCGCGGTGGCGACCGCACTACGGGGCAACACCGAGGGCGGTGGCGTGTTCGGGGTCGCCGACCAGGTCGCGATGGTCGGGCTGGGGCTGCTCGGCGCCGCCGGGATCCTCTCGCTGACCCGCCCGCGGGTGGAGGCGGACGCGGAGCGCATCAAGATCCGGAACATCGTCGGTCAGTACGAGCTGCCGTGGCAGGTGGTACGCGCCGTACGGTTCGACCGCGGCGCGCCGTGGGCCAGCCTCGAGCTCGCCGACGACGACGTGGTGGCGGTGATGGCGGTGCAGGCCGCCGACAAGGAGTACGCACTCGCCGCCGTACGCCAACTCCGTGCGCTGCACGCCGCACACCGCGACGCCGCCGGCTCGGCATAGGCGTCCAACGCTGGTATGATTCGACGCTGACCGTCACCCTGACCGGTGGCGAGAAAGCGGAGCCCCGCTCCCACCCGCGCAGCCTCCGGGCGGCCGGGTCACCGAGCGCCAGATCCTGTGGCGCGCCGCAGGCGATGCCTGTGATCGGTTTGAGCGGGCCCTGGCGAGAGCCGGGGCCTCTTCTCATGTGGGGCCGCCTCCGCCGTCTCACCTCCGGCCAGGTCCGGCGGTACGCAGACACTGGCCCACAAACGCTGGGCCCGGCATACCAAATGAGGAGGCGCCATCAGCGTCGACGTTCGCATTAACGACCAGATCCGCGCACGCGAGGTCCGCCTGGTCGGACCCGAGGGCGAACAGGTCGGAATCGTGTCCATCGAGCAGGCGATCAAGCTGGCGCAGGACGTCGATCTGGATCTGGTCGAGGTCGCGCCAACCGCACGCCCACCGGTGTGCAAGCTCATGGACTACGGCAAGTTCAAGTACGAGACCGCCCTCAAGGCGCGCGAGGCGCGGAAGAACCAGCAGCAGACCGTCATCAAGGAGATGAAGCTCCGCCCCAAGATCGACTCGCATGACTACGAGACCAAGAAGGGTCACGTGGTGCGGTTCCTCAAGGGCGGGGACAAGGTCAAGGTGACGATCATGTTCCGTGGCCGTGAGCAGAGCCGCCCCGAGCTGGGGTACCGGCTGCTGAGCAAGCTGGCGGACGAGGTCGCCGAGCTGGGGTTCGTGGAGTCACGACCCCGCCAGGACGGCCGCAACATGATCATGGTTCTGGCGCCACACCGCAGCGCCAAGGCAGCCCGCGAGGCGAGCCACAACAAGAGGACCGCGCCCACCGAGGCCGGCGCACCGAACAGCTGAGCTGTCGTCCCGACAGCCCGAGGGGAGAAGGCATCGCGATGCCGAAGATGAAGAGCCACAGCGGAATGGGGAAGCGGGTCAAGGTGACCGGTAAGGGGAAGCTGAGGCGTCAGCAGACCCACCTCCGGCACAACCTGGAGAAGAAGCCCACCACCCGTACCCGTCGCCTGGCCGGCGTCGTCGAGTTCGCCAAGAACGACGTCAAGCGGGTCAAGAAGATGCTGGGTCTGTAAGACCTGCACGTCGTTAGCTGACAGATCGCGCCGAGACCGGCGAGAGCATGACTGTGGCCGTACGGGCAACACCGCCGGCGGCCGTGACGAGGAGTAGACAACCGTGGCACGCGTGAAGCGGGCGGTCAACGCCCACAAGAAGCGCAGGAGCGTACTGGAAGCGGCGAGCGGCTACCGCGGCCAGCGCTCCCGGCTGTACCGCAAGGCGAAGGAGCAGCTGCTCCACTCGCTCAACTACGCCTACCGGGACCGGCGGGCGCGCAAGGGCGACTTCCGCCGGCTGTGGATCACCCGGATCAACGCCGCGGCACGCGCCAACGGCGTGACGTACAACCGATTCATCCAGGGGCTGCGCCTGGCCGGTGTCGAGGTGGACCGCAAGGTGCTCGCCGAGCTGGCCGTCTCCGACGAGAAGGCGTTCGCCGCGCTGGCCGAGGTCGCCAAGGCGGCGGTGCCGGCCGAGGGTGAGAGCGCGGCCTGAGCCGCGAACCGCACGCATCAGGGCCCGGGGCGGCTCCGTTCACCGAGCGGACCCCCCGGGTCGTCGCTGCGCGCCGGCTGCAACGCCGGCGGTACCGCGACGCGGAGCGCCGGTTCCTGGCAGAAGGCCCCCAGGCGGTACGCGAGGCGCTCGCCGCCGGCACGGTGATCTCGTTGTTCGTGGCCGGTGACCGGGGCGCCGAGCTGGTGGCGATGGCCGAGGCGGATGGCGTACCGGTGTCGCCGGTGACCGAGAAGGCGATGGAGTCGCTGACCGAGACCGTGACGCCGCAGGGCGTGGTCGCGGTCTGCCGGCGGCGGGACACCGGGCTGAACGCGGTGCTCACCGAGCCACCGCGGCTGCTCGCCGCACTCGTGGAGGTACGCGACCCGGGCAACGCCGGTACGGTGCTGCGGACCGCCGACGCCGCCGGTGCCGGGGCGGTGTGGTTCACCGATCAGAGCGTCGACCCGTACAACGGGAAGTGTGTACGGGCCTCGGCGGGCAGCCTGTTCCACCTGGACGTGGCGGTCGGCGGCACCGCGCTGGGCGGCGTGGCCGAGCTGCGCGACGCGGGGCTGCAGGTGCTGGCGACGGAGGCGTCCGGCGACGTGGACCTGGACGAGCTGGCCGACGCGGGCATGCTCGCGAAACCGACGGCGTGGCTGTTCGGCAGCGAGGCGCACGGCGTACCCGCCGAGGTGTCCGCCGCCGCCGATCTGCGGGTACGGGTGCCGATCTACGGCGCCGCCGAGAGCCTTAACCTCGCGGCGGCCGCCGCCGTCTGCCTGTACGCTTCCGCCAGAGCGCAGCGCAAGGAGTCGACATCGTGACGCACCGGCAGATCTTTATCCGGCCCGCTGACCGGCGGGCGGATCGGGCGCACGCTCCTTTCTCCTCCCTCTGATCGGCGGGCTGCGGCGCAGCCGCACGCGATGCCCCTTCCCCGCCCCGTCGTGCCGGCGTGATCGCCGGGGCCGGCGCGCCTACACTGCCCAGGGTTGCGCGGCCGCCGGGTGGCGGCGTACCGCAGTGAGGAAGCGAGTCCGATGACCTACCGCAACGATCCCTACGACCCCAAGCAGGCGGCGCTGCTGTCGCCCGACGCGCTCGCCGACGCGGCCGCAGACGCGGAGAAGGCGTTCGCGGCGGCGGCCGACCTCGACCAGCTGACCGCGATCCGGCACCAGCATCTCGGCGACCGCGCCCCGGTGTCGCTGGCCCGCCGGGAGATCGGCTCGCTGCCGCCGGCCGCCCGCTCCGACGCCGGCCAGCGCGTCAACGCCACCCGCCTGGCCATCACCAAGGCGTACACCGATCGGCAGGAGCAGCTCACCGAGGAGCGGGAGCGGCGGGTGCTCGCCGAGGAGACCGTCGACGTGACGCTGCCGTACGGCCGGCGGCCGCGCGGCGCCCGGCATCCCCTGACCACGCTGATGGAGCGGGTCGAGGATCTGTTCGTCGGGATGGGGTACGAGGTCGCGGAAGGGCCGGAGCTGGAGCTCGGCTGGTACAACTTCGACGCGCTCAACTTCGTGCCGGACCACCCGGCGCGCACCATGATGGACACCTTCTACGTCGCGCCGGAGGACTCCGACCGGGTGCTGCGTACCCACACCTCGCCGGTGCAGGCGCGGGTGATGCTGGAACGCAAGCCGCCGATCTACATCATCTGTCCCGGCCGGGTGTACCGCACCGACGAGCTGGATGCCACCCACACCCCGGTGTTCCACCAGGTGGAGGGACTGGTGGTGGACAAGGGGATCTCGATGGCGCACCTGCGCGGCACCCTGGACCACTTCGCCAAGTCGATGTTCGGGCCGACCGCGAAGACCCGGCTGCGGCCGTCGTACTTCCCGTTCACCGAGCCCAGCGCCGAGCTGGACCTGTGGTGGGAGGCGCACCGCGACGGGCCGCGCTGGATCGAGTGGGGCGGCTGCGGGATCGTCAACCCGCGCGTGCTGACCGCCTGCGGCATCGACCCGGACGTGTACAGCGGTTTCGCGTTCGGAATGGGGATCGAGCGGACCCTGATGTTCCGCCACGACATCACCGACATGCGGCACATGGTCGAGGGCGACGTGCGCTTCTCCCGTGCCTTCGGCGTCGAGCTGTAGCGGATGCGGAACCGAGTGGAAGGCACGGAGGTCTGACGAATGCTTGTCCCCGTTTCGTGGCTGGCGGAGTATGTCGCGCTGCCGGACGGCATCACCACCGAGGAGCTGGACGCGGCGTTCGTACGGATGGCGTACGAGGTCGAGGAGGTAGGTGACCTCGCCGGCAGCGTGACCGGTCCGCTGGTGGTGGGCCGGGTCGTGCGGATCGAGGAGCTGACCGGGTTCAAGAAGCCGATCCGGTACTGCCGGGTCGACATCGGTGCCGAGGCGCCGCAGGGCATCGTCTGCGGCGCCAGCAACTTCGCCGTCGGCGACCTGGTGGCAGTGGCGCTGCCCGGTGCGGTGCTGCCGGGTGGGTTCGCGATCGGCGCGCGGAAGACGTACGGGCACGTCTCCGACGGCATGATCTGCTCCGAGCGGGAGCTGGGGCTCGGCGACGAGCACGGCGGCATCCTGGTGCTGCCGGCCGGCGTCGCCGCCCCCGGCGCCGACGCGCGGCCGGTGATCGGGCTGGACGAGGTGGTGTTCGAGCTGAACATCAACCCCGACCGGGGGTACGCCTGCTCCATCCGCGGTCTCGCCCGCGACCTGGCGCTCGCGCTGGACGTGCCGTTCACAGACCCGGCGGAGCTTGCGACGCCGAGCAAGGCAGCACAGTCCGCCGCGGTCGAGGCGCCCAGGGCGACGCCGCAGCCGGCGTACCCGGTGAGGGTCGAGGACCGGGTCGGCTGTGACCGGTTCGCGGCGCGCGTGGTGCGTGGTGTCGACCCGGCCGCCGAGAGTCCGGAGTGGATGAAGCGGCGGCTCACCCACGCCGGGATGCGGCCGATCTCGCTCGCCGTCGACATCACCAACTACCTGATGCTCGAGCTGGGTCAGCCGATGCACGCCTTCGACCTCTCCCGGCTCTCCGGTGAGCTGGTGGTACGCCGTGCCGCCGACGGCGAACGGTTGACCACCCTCGATGGCGTCGAGCGGGCGCTGCACCCAGAGGACCTGGTGATCTGCGACGACACCGGCGTGATCAGCCTCGCCGCGGTGATGGGCGGGCTGTCCACCGAGGTGAACGTCGGCACCACCGCCCTGCTGTTCGAGGCGGCGCACTGGGACCCGATGACGGTGGCGCGTACCTCGCGGCGCCATAAGCTCTCCAGCGAGGCGAGCAAGCGCTGGGAGCGCGGGGTGGACGCCCAGTTGCCGCTAGTGGCGCTGCAACGCGCCGTCGCGCTGCTCACCGAATCCGCCGGGGGTACGCCCGATGCCACGGTTCTCGACCTCGACTACACCACCGGGCGGGACCCGGTGCGGATCCGCCACGGCCTGGCGGTCGAGATCTCCGGACTGTCGGGGCAGCGCGTCGACGGCCGGGAGCTGTCGACCTCCGACGAGGCGGAGGCGTATCGGGCACTCGGGTGCGATGTGGCCGACGACGGCGAGGCGTACGCGGTGACGCCGCCGAGCTGGCGCCCGGACCTGACGGACCCGTACGACCTGGTCGAGGATTTCGTACGCCTGGTCGGATACGACCGGGTGCCGAGTGTGCTGCCGATCGCACCGGCGGGCCGCGGGCTGACCGCCGAGCAGCGGCGCCGCCGGTCGGTGGCCCGTACGCTCGCCGAAGCCGGGTACGTGGAGGTGCTGTCCTACCCGTTCGTCTCCCCGTCGCTGTACGACGCGCTCGGGCTGCCCGTCGACGATCCGCGCCGGATCGCGTCCCGGCTGGTGAACCCGCTCTCCGACGAGGAGCCGGAGCTGCGTACCACCCTGCTGGGGCCGCTGCTGACCGCGCTGCGCCGCAACATCGGCCGGGGCCACCGGGACCTCGCCCTGTACGAGATCGGGCTGGTGTTCCGCCCCGAGGGCACCGACACCGGCACCCCGCCGGCGTTGCCGGTGGCGCACCGGCCCGACGATGCCGCGTTGACCGAGGCAGAGCGGTTCGTGCCGCACCAGCCGTGGCGGGTCGCGACCGTACTGGCCGGAGACGTCGAGCCGCCGGGCTGGTGGGGCAACGGCCGGGCCGCGAGCTGGGCGGACGCGATCGAATCCGCCCGGATCGTCGCCGAGACGGTCGGGGTCGAGCTGCGGGTCAGCGCCGACGTACACGCGCCGTGGCATCCCGGCCGGTGCGCCGCGCTGCGGCTCGCCGACGGCGCCCTGGTGGGACACGCCGGCGAGCTGCATCCGGCGGTGTGCGACCGGCTGGAGCTGCCCCGGCGTACCTGCGCGATGGAGTTGGAGCTGGACCGGCTGCCGCTGCTCGGTGTCGCGGTCGCACCCGAGGTCTCGGTGTTCCCGCCGGCGCTGCTCGACGTGGCGCTGCTGGTCGACGACGGTACCCCCGCCACCGAGGTGGAGGCGGCGCTCACCGAGGGCGCGGGGGAGCTGCTGGAGTCGATCCGGCTCTTCGACGTGTTCGCCGCAGACCGGCTCGGCGCGGGGCGCAAGTCGCTGGCGTACAAGCTGACCTTCCGGGCGGCCGACCGTACCCTCACCGTCGAGGAGGCGGTGGCGGCGCGGGACGCGGCGGTCGCGGCGGCGGTGCGTACCGTGGGCGCGGAGCTACGCGGCGGCTGACCCGGCAGCGGTCGACTCGGGCGCGGAGGCGGCTACGGTGGGAC
>JBOGDG010000038.1:0-12513 GCA_050701655.1 Micromonosporaceae bacterium | reverse complement strand
ACGTCCAGATGGTGCCGAGCAGCACCACGGTCATGCTGACCGGCCGCAGCCCGGGCAGGGTGACGTTGACGAACCGCTGCCACGGCGAGGCGCCGTCCATCTCGGCGGCCTCGTACAGCTCGGACGGGATCGCCTGCATGCCGCCCAGCAGCGCCACCATCATGAACGGCACCCCGAGCCAGATGTTGGTGACGATCGCGGTGAACAGCGCCGTCGACTGGTGGGCAAACCACTCCACCGGATCCGCGCCGAGCATCCGCAGCAGCGAGTTGAAGACCCCGAACTTCTCGTTGAACAGGAACTTCCAGGCGAACGCCACCACGAACGCCGGCACCGCCCACGGCAGCACCAGCAGCACCCGGTAGACCCCCCGGCCGGCGAGCCGCCGGTTGAGCAGTGTGGCGAGCCCGAGCCCGATCGAGTAGTGGAACACCACGCAGGTCACGGTCCAGATCAGGGTCACCCAGAACCACTGCCAGAATTCGCCGACCTCGCCGGTGAGCACCCGGGTGTAGTTGTCCAGCCCGACGTACTCCCAGCCCTCCGGGTTGGGGCGGCACTCCTCGCCGCCGCCGAGCGTCTTGGTGCAGATCTCGTCGCGCTGGTTGGACTCGTTGAGGTCGGTGAGCGACATCCAGACGCCGCGTACCAGCGGATACAAGATCAGTACCCCGAGCACCACCGTCACCGGCAGCACCATCGCCCAGGCGTACCAGTGGCTGTCCCAGCTGCGGCGCAGCCACCCGCGCCGGCCCGGTGTGGACCGGCGCGGGGACTGCTCGGTTACTTCCGCCGCCATGGCGTCAGGCGCTGTACTTCGGGACGACCTCGGACTTGTACTTCTTGGCGCAGGTGTCCAGCGAGCCCTGCGCGTCCTTGCCCTGCACCAGCACCTCGGTGGCGACCTGGTCCAGCGGGCCGAAGAACTTGCCGCCCTCCGGGATCCACGGACGCGGGGTCGCCGCGTCGAGCACCGGCTTGAACGCCGAGATGATCTCGTTGTTCTTGACGCTGTCCAGCTCGTACGCGGACTTGCGGGTGGGCAGCAGCCCCAGCTCGTCGGCGAGGAACGCCTGCGACTCCGCCGAGCTCATGAAGTCGATGAACGCGATCGCGGCGTCAGCCTTCTTCTCCGGCATACCCGACCAGATGACGTAGTTGTGGCCACCGACGGGGGAGCCGGCGCCCTTGCTGCCGGCCGGCACCGGGGCGACTCCCAGGTTCTCGATGCCGCCGAACTTGGGCGCGGTGCGGACGTTGTTGACCTCCCACGGCCCGTTGATGATCATCGCGACCTTCTGCTCCTTGAACAGGGTCATCATCGTGCCGTACGAGTCGTTGGCGGGTGGCTTGACCGCGGCGCCGGACTTCACCAGGTCCTGTGCGACCTTGATGCCGGCGACGTTCTCGTCGCTGTTGACGACGATCTTCTTCGCGTCGACGTCGACCAGGTCGCCGCCCTCGCCGTAGATGAACGGCAGCAGGAAGTATCCACCGGCGTTGATGAACAGCCCGTCCGCGCCGGCCTTCTGCTTCACCGCCTGCGCGGCCGTCTTGACGTCCTCCCAGGTCTGCGGCGGCTCGGTGATACCGGCCTTCTCGAGCAGCGCCTTGTTGTACATCAGCGACAGCGCGTCGGTGACCTGCGGTACGCCGTACGTCTTGCCGTCGTACTTGTTCGACGACATCGGGGTTTCCATGAAGTCGGACTCCTGCTTGAGCAGGGCGCTGCCGTCGAGGGCGTACAGGTAGCCGAGCGAGGCGAACTCCGGCACCCAGGCGACCTCGGCGCGCAGGATGTCGGGCGCGCCCTGTTTCGCCTCGGCGGCGGTCTTGAACTTGTTCTGGGCGTCGCCGAACGGCACCGACTGGTAGTTGATCTTTACGTTGGGATATTTCTCGTTGAACTGCTCGATCAGCTTCTTGAACGCCGGACCTTCGTTCTTCGGGTCCGAGGTGTCCCACCAGGTCAGCTCGGCCTTCAACGACTTCGGGTCGGTCTTCGGCTCTTCGCCACCGTCGCCACCGCCGCATCCGGCGAGGGTGAGGGCGAGCGCGGCGATTCCCACCGTGCCCCGGGTGAAGGCTCTTGCAAGGCTTCTGGTGAACGGTCTTCTGCTGGCTGGCGGCATCTGGGCTCCTCGATCTGGTTCCTGGCACGTGAGGCCGCCTGGGGTCCCGCACACCAGACCGCCTGTGGCCCCCGTCACCGGGTGAATGTAGCAGGGTTGTTTCAGGAATTGGAAGTTCTTGCGGAATCTTGCGGGAATTCGCAACGACCGGTCATCCTGAGTTACTGTCTCGGCATGCGTGCACGACTGTCCGATGTCGCCAAACAGGCCGGCGTCAGCGAAGCGACGGTCTCCCGGGTGCTCAACGACCGCCCTGGAGTCAAGGCCGAGACCCGGCAGGCGGTGCTCACCGCGCTGGACGTACTGGGTTTCGAGCGACCGGCCCAGCTCCGCAAGCGCAGCGCCGGTCTGGTCGGGCTGATCGTGCCCGAGCTGGACAACCCGATCTTCCCGGCGTTCGCCCAGGCGATCGAGTCGGCGCTGGCCCAGCACGGGTACACCCCGGTGCTGTGCAGCCAGACGAAGGGTGGCGTACCCGAGGACGAGTACGTCGAGATGCTGCTGGACCGCAACGTCTCCGGGATCATCTTCGTCTCCGGCCTGCACGCCGACACCAGCGCCGACCCCGAGCGGTACCGGCGACTGGTCGCCCGCCGGCTGCCGATCGTGCTGATCAACGGATTCCTGCCGGAGCTCGCCGCGCCGTTCATGTCCACCGACGACAAGGCGGCGGGCGAGATGGCGGTCGGTCATCTGGTGGCGCTGGGGCACCGCCGGATCGGACTGATCAGCGGACACACCCGGTACCTTCCGGTGCAGCGCAAGATGACCGGCTACCGGGCGGCGATGCAGGCGCTGGTCGGCGCCGCCGACTCCGAGCTGGACGAGCTGATCGAGCTGTCGCTCTTCTTCGGCGTCGAGGGAGGTCAGGCGGCCGCGTCCCGGCTGCTGGACAAGGGTGCGACCGGCATCGTCTGCGGCTCCGACCTGATGGCGCTGGGGGCGATCCGGGCGGTACGCCAGCGCGGCCTGGCCGTACCGGGCGACGTCTCCGTGGTCGGGTACGACGACTCCACGCTGATGGCGTTCACCGACCCGCCGCTGACCACGGTCCGGCAGCCGATGCCGCAGATGGCGGTCGCCGCGGTGCGCGCCCTGGTCGACGAGATCCAGGGCACCCCGGCGCCGCACTCGGAGTACCTGTTCCGCCCCGAGCTGATCGTCCGCGGCTCCACCGGCGCCGCCCCGGTACGCCGGGAGCCGGTCGCCGCCGAGATCGTAGGCTGACCGGCTCCCAGCCGCGCGCGGCCCCTTGGCCGCGACCGGCTTCGGTCTGCGTCAGGTGCGGAAGACGTCGTTGTAGGTCGCCGAGCACGCGGAGCCGGTGTTGCGTACCCGGTTCCCGCCGGTCTCCCAGATCACCTGGGAGCCGTTCTTCTTGAGGTACTTGTACTCGAACGTGGTGTCCTTCGGCAGGTTCACCGCGCCGCGCCAGATCGGGTAGCTCGCCGCCGACAGCGGTACGGCGTTGTCCGGGCTCCAGTTGCCGAGCTCGGGCCGGTTGCCGACCACGTACACGTTCTCGCCCCAGACGGTGTACGCCTCCACCGCGAAGTTCACGCTGACCGAGCCGCAGCCGGTGACCCGGGCGTCCACGTGCAGCGCCAGCATCGCGTTCGCCGGGATCGTCGCGGTGAACTGCCCGTTGGAGTCCACCTGGTACGTGTTCTGAGTGCAGCTGGTACCGCTGACGTCGCCATTGGCCACGTCGCAGTAGAGCCCCGCCGGCAGATCCGTCTGGAACGTACGGCTCAGCGCCCCGCTGGCGCGGTTGAAGGCGACGTACCCCTTGCCGGTACGCCCGAAGCCGATCTGGTTCGACCCGTTGCTCCACCAGTTGCTGACGCCGGTGCCGCTGGCCGTGTTGCGGAAACCGACCAGGTTGGAAGTGGTACGCCACCGGTGCTCGCAGACCCAGCCGTTGCCGCAGCTGACCGCCGTGGTGGTGCCGTCGCTGCTGGTCGGCGGCCCCTGGTCGTGGCCGGAGAAGCCGAAGCTGGACATCACCTTGGGCACCCCGTACGGCCACGCCAGCATGAACGCCTCTGCGAGCGCGTAGTTGGTCCCGTCCTTGTAGGTGAGCTTGGCCCTGCCGTTGCGCTGCGTGTCGTGGTTGTCGATGAACGCCACCGCGTCAGCGCTGGCCAGCAGCATGGAGCCCGCGAGGTTGTTCAGGTTGGACAGGTTGCCGTCGCGGAACGCGTTGCCGGCCACGTCGCCGTACCGGAACTCGGTCACGTCGCCGATGCCGGTGTACTCGGTGGGGCTGATCTCCCCGGGCCCGCCCTCGATCACCTCCTGGTAGATGTACCTGTTCGCCGGGTAGATCGCCGACAGGTCAGCCACCGGCATGTGCTTGGCGGCGTCGACCCGGAACCCGTCGACCCCGAGCGAGACCAGGTCCTGCAGGTACCCCGCGAGCTTGCCGCGCACGTACCCGGACTCGGTCTTCAGGTCGGACAGGTCGACCAGCTCGCAGTTCTGGATCTCCCAGCGGTCTCCCCAGTTGGCGATGTCGTCGTTGCCGTTGCGGCCGCAGTGGTGGAAGTCGTCGTACCCGTACGGCACGGCCGGGTAGCCGTAGTGGCTGTACGACGAGCCACCGCTACCGGAGCCGGTGGAGCCGCCGCCGGCCATGTGGTTGACCACGGCGTCGACGTAGATCTTGACGCCGGCGTTGTGGCAGGTCTGCACCATGTTCGCGAACGCCGTGCGGTCGCCGCGGCGGGACGTCAGCTGGTAGCTGACGGGCTGGTAGTCCTGCCACCAGGGGTAGCCCTGTCCCGGCAGTACGACGTGCTCCTGCGGCGGGGAGACCTGCACCCCACCGAAGCCCTTCGGCCCGAGCACGTTGGTGCACTCGCTCGCGATCGACGCCCACGGCCATTCGAAGAGATGGACGATCACGTCCTTGGCGCCGGGTGTCCCCGGGTACGCCTGGGCCGGCGGAGCAGCCGGGGGCGCGGCGACGCTCACCAGGCCGGCGGCGAGTCCAAGGAGCAGCGTGACGAGCAGGCGCCCCACGACTTCGCTGGGAGACGTCATCGGCGGTACAGATGTTCTGGGCGGTGCGGGTGTTCTGGGCAGCGCGGACATGGCGGCGACCTTCCTCGCGGAGGGATGGAACGCGAGGCCGGACCTACGAGCCGAGGTAGGGCCGGTCGGAAACTTGCCGTACACCGCAAGCGCTTGCGAAAGTTTCTGCAACCTACCAGCATATTGCGAAGGTGTACAGGGAGACAGCGGTACGGCCAGCGGCGGGGGACACCGCTGGCCGTACCTCATGACGGGTTACGCGGGCAGGCCGTCGAACCGGGCCCTGATGTTGTTCCCGGCGCTGACCCACTGACCGCAGCGGTACTCGCCGAACTTGTTCTTCGGGTCTCCGTACCGCCGGATCTCGAAGTGCAGGTGCGGGCCGGTCGCGTGACCCGACTCGCCCATCCGGCCGATCCGCTCGCCGCGGGAGACCCGGCGGCCGACGTTGTACCGGATGCTGTAGAGGTGCGCGTAGTACGTCCGGTAGCCGTCCGAGTGGTCGAGGATGACGAGCTTGCCGTACCCGCTGCTCCAGCCGGCGAACACCACCTTGCCCCGGTACGCGGCCTTGATCGGCGTCGTTTTGGCGTTGGCGATGTCGATACCGGCGTGGTTGTCGGCGTAGCCGCTGCAGCGCCAGTTGAACAGTGAGGTGACGGTCCCGGACGTGGGCCAGTGCATCGCCCCGTACGCGGCCAGGGCCGGCGAGGGGGCCGCCGCGACGGCGACGCCGCTGGCGAGCATCGCCAGCGCGGCGAACAGGATCACCAGCCGAGTGCTGGCCCATGTCTTGAGAGTGGTCGTCATACAGGTGCCTCCGCTCGTGTGGTGTGACACGGAACCTGCATGATGGGCAGCCGTCCTTACCGATCGCTGACGGGACCGATCCCTGACGGGCGGTCAGCGGCTGAACCACGCGGTGGTGTCCGGTGGCAGCACCCAGCCCCCGGGGCTCGGCCGGCGGCGGCCACCCAGAGCGTGACTCGCGCCTCCGCGACCCGCATCGGAGCGCGCTCGGCACCATCCGAGTCGGTGCCTGCGGATGACCTCCTCGGCGAACGTTTGGCGAGACCGGCTTGCGGGTCTGCCGGTCGGTACCCGCACAATAGGTGCTACCCACGCTGGAGGACTGCGTATGTTCGCACTGGTCGTCCGTTTTGACTGCCGCGACGAGGAAGCGGCACAGGAGTTCGACGCGCTCACGGCCGAGGCGGTGCGGCGGATCACCGAGCGGGAGCCGGGCACGCTGATCTACGCCACGCACAGGATCGAGGACGAGCCGCTGGTTCGGGTCTTCTACGAGGTCTACAGCGACCGTGCGGCGTTCCAGGCGCACGAGGAAGCCGAGCACGTCAAGGAGTTCCACGCCAAGAAGAACCCGCTGCTGGTCAGCCATCGCGTCGAGTTCCTCGCCCCGGGGTCGGCCAAGGGACTCGGCGCACCCCAGTGAAGGATCGAGCTGCCCGCGCTCTCGGCCGAAAGATCGCGTTCTACCGAAGTCAGCGCGGCCTGTCGCAGCGCGACTTCGGCGCGATGATCGACAGGTCGGAGACGTGGATCTCGCAGGTGGAGCGGGGCGTGCGTGGCATCGATCGCATGACGGTCCTGCGCCGGGTCGCGGACGCGCTGGACGTACCGCTCACCGAGCTTGCCTCGGAGACTCCGGTTATCGCGGCGATCAGCAAGCGCCCGGAGTCGGCTGTGGCGCTGCGGATGCTGCTGTCATCAAGCCTTGCGCTTGCACTCGCCGTCCGTCCGGCGGCACGGTCGATTGACCTTGACGAGGAGGATGCCCGCGCCCGGAAGGCGTGGATGCTGGCACATTCGGCGGCCTATGGCGAGCTGCTGCCGCTGTTGACCGACCTGATTCCGGGATTGGAACGCGCTTGCCGTACGACCACGGGTAAGACGCGGCAGCGTGCCTGTGCCATTCTCACCCGGACCTACCACGCGACGGCGGCGGCCCTGTCCAAGCTCGGGGAGACCGATGCGGCGTGGGTGGCCGCCGACCGGGCCATCAGCGCGGCCGAGCGTTCCGGAGATCGACTTCTCATGGCCGAGGGGGCGTTCCGGCTCACCCTCGTGTTTCAGGCAGACCGCCGGTATGAGCAAGCAGAACACACCGCCACGACCGCGATCGATGCCCTACAACCTCTCGCCGCTGCCGGGGAATCGGCGGCGATCGCATTGCAAGGGGCGCTGCTGCTGCAACTGGCGATTGCCGCCGCTCGCCAGAACCGCGTCGAGCAGGCTCATACGGCTCTCGCAGGCGCCCGCAGGGCCGCTGACACGCTTGGCGCCGACCGCAACGACTACAACACCGAGTTCGGCCCAACGAACGTCGCGGTGCATGAGATCGCGGTAGCGGTCGAGTTGGGCAATGCCGGCACCGCCCTGCGCCTTGCCGCCGGCACCAACACGGAGAGCTTGTCGCCGGAGCGACGCGCCCGCGTGCTCATCGACATCGCACGTGCCCATATGCAGCGCCGCAACGGCGAGGGCGCGATCCATTCACTGCTGGACGCGGCGCGCATTACGCCCGAGCAGGTACGTGGACACCGACTGGTGCAGAGCATGATCCACGACCTCTGTCGAGCCGGCCTTGGGCGCGACCCCCGGCTCAGAGATCTTGCCGAGCGGTGCGGCATCCACCTCCGTTGACAACCCGTACGAAAAGTACGGGTCCGTACTCCGGGTGCGGGCTACCTTCGGTTCGCAACAAGGTGTAGCGCGCGGACCACGAAACGTCGATCCTCGGGCGTCGCTTTACACCTTCGAGTCCTGTGTGTACGCAAGCCGGATCTATCGACGAGGGGTGAGCATGACCAGGGAGTACGCGGGACGGCTTGACGCGGCGGGGCTGTGGTACGAGGTCGGCCGGGAGGTGCAGGCGGTGGCGCTCGTGATGCGCCGGCACGAGCTGGTCGACGAACAGCAGGTCTGCGCGTGCGGGCGGCTGCCCGTACACCTGTTGCCGGCTTTCGGGCTCCGCTGCGATGTCGCCGGTCAACGGTGGGTACGGGCCTGCGAGGCGATGCGCCGCGTGGTCGCCGAGTCACAGGCTCGCGCCGTCGGCCGGGCGAGCGTCATGCCACCGGGGTACGGCGAGTGACCGCGGCGGTGGGCGACGGACTCCCTGCTGGTGCGTGAAGTACGCCAAACTCGACACGCCGGAACCAGCCGGCGCGACGCCATCTGAACGCCCCGACACCGTCAAGGAGAGCCCGTTGTCCGAACTCGACAGCATCAAGGCCGCAGCCGGGGCCGCCGGCAACGCCATCGACGCCGCCAAGGGCCAGGTGCTCGCCGCGCTTGCCGTGGCCCAGGAGAAGACGCAGCAACTCGCCGGGCTCGGCCTCGAAGGCGTCGCCCGCACCGTCATGGCGGCGCAATCGGCGCTGCAGGCCGCCGCCTCCAGCCTCGGCGGCGCGCACGACGCGGGCAACGGCGCGGTCAACACCCTCGCCGAGACCACCGACCCGAGCCGCATCGGCGAAACCGTCCAACAGCTCGCCACGGTGGTCGGCCAACTCGACCAGGCCGCCAGCGGTGTGGAGACCGCGACCGGCAGCATTCACCAAGCGTACAACTACGCGCAACAGGCCGAGGTCAACAGCGTGACCGCAATGGTCGGCGCCGTCTTCGACGGCATCGGAGGCGCCAAGCAGTCCATCGAAAACGCCAAGGGCAAGACCGAGGCGTACCGGCAGCAGATCGAGGCCGTCGCGGCGGGAAACGCCTGACGGGCGGTGGTGGCGCAGCCTCGCCACCGCCCGCTACGAGCACACTGCCGCACCTTCGATGGCCCGGCTACCCGGAGCAGCAGACACTGTCGTGGTCAGGTCTCAGACACATCGTGTACGGCGATGAAGACGACGAAACCAGCGGCGGCCACCTCCATGGACTGGGTCGTCCAGACAAAAGCGAGTTTCCCCAGGACTGGGACGAGGACAAGATCGCGCACGAGGTGAAGAGCGTCGCCGGTAACCCCGACATGGTCAACGAATGGCCCGACCGGTGGGTGGCGACGGGGATTCGTGATGGAGTGACCATCGAGGTGTACGTACGCCCTGATGGAAGGATCGCCACAGGCTTCCCGGTCGATGGACCGGGCATCGGGCGGAACCCGCCGACGAGAGGAGGCGTGTAATGGAGTATGCCGAGTTCAGCGCGCTCACGAACGAGACCGTGCGAGGACTGCTGGATCGACTCCCCGTCAAGTACCACCATGGCTTTGAAGCGGCGCTGATAGGCGGCGAGTTGAGGATGACCGTCGAGGCACTCATGAAGACACTCGTGGCCGATCATGTGCCGGTCACGCTCGCCGAACGGGACAACCTTGGCCGGATGCTCGCCTACCTGAAGGAGCCGCCGAGCGGCCTCGACCAGCTCAACGTGACCACGGCAAGCTAGCGCGGTCATAGCGACCCATGGCCATCACGGCGACCGAGATCGCTCTGGCTCAGCCCGTCCTGTGTGCTAGGCGGACCCACCGGCCTTCGCCTTCCCCCGCCCGCGAACGTTGCGCCGAACCAGTTGTGCGGAAATCCGCGCTAACCGATCGCTTACGGGCGGTCAGCGGCTGAACCACGCGGTGGTGTCCGGTGGCAGCACCCAGCCGCCGGGCTCGGCCGGCGGCGCCTCCTGGGTGACGGGCCCGCTGGCGAGCAGGAGGTCGCCGTAGTCGGGTAGCCGTACGGGTGCCTGGCCGAGGTTGACGGCGCAGACGAGACCCGGGTCGCGGGCGAAGACCACCGTGCCGTCGGGGGACGGCAGCCAGTCCAGGTTGCCGTCGCCGAGAGCCGGGTGCTCCCGGCGTAGCCGCAGCGCGGAGCGGTACAGCGTCAGCATCGAGCCCGGGTCGTCGTGCTGCGCCGCGACCGACAGCTCCCGCCAGGCCTCGGGCTGGGGCAGCCACGAGCCGCCCGGGCCGAACCCGTACGGCGGATCGGTGCCCTCCCACGGGATCGGGACGCGGCAGCCGTCCCGACCGCGTTCGGTGTGCCCCGAGCGTTCCCAGACCGGGTCCTGCAGCAGCTCGTCGGGCAGGTCCGTCACCTCGGGCAGCCCCAGCTCCTCGCCCTGGTAGAGGTACGCCGAGCCGGGCAGCGCGAGCATCAGCAGGGTTGCCGCACGGGCGCGCCGCAGCCCGAGGGCGCCGCCGCCGTACCGGGTGACGTGGCGGGTCACGTCGTGGTTGGAGAGCACCCAGGTGGTGGGCGCCCCGACGGCGGCGGTCGCCGCGAGGGACTCGTCGATCACCCGGCGCAGCGCGGCCGCGTCCCAGTCGGTGGTGAGGTACTCGAAGTTGAACGCCTGGTGCAGCTCGTCCGGGCGTACGTACGCGGCGAGCCGCTCGGGGCCCGGCACCCACGCCTCCGCGACCGCGATCCGCTCGCCCGGGTAGCTGTCGAGCACCTTGCGCCAGCTGCGGTAGATCTCGTGTACGTCGTCCTGATCGAAGTACGGCAGCGGGTCGACGCCGAGCAGCTTGATCTGCCCGCCGCGCCCCGCGTCGGAGAGCTCCGGATCCTTCACCATCCCGTGCGCCACGTCGACCCGGAAGCCGTCCACCCCACGGTCCAGCCAGAACCGCAGGATGTCGAGGAACTCCTCCCGTACCACCGGATTGTCCCAGTTCAGGTCGGGCTGCTCGGGCGCGAACAGATGCAGGTACCACTCGCCATCCGCCACCAGGGTCCAGGCCGGGCCGCCGAACACCGACTCCCAGTCGTTGGGCGGCAGCTCGCCGGCCTCGCCCCGGCCAGCGCGGAACAGGTACCGGTCCCGGGCCGCGCTGCCGGGGACGTCGGCGAGCGCCGAGACGAACCACGGGTGCGCCGACGAGGAGTGGTTCGGCACGATGTCGACGATCACCCGCAGCCCCAGCCGGTGCGCCTCGGCGCGCAGCGCGTCGAAGTCGCCGAGCGAGCCGAACATCGGGTCCACGTCGCGGTAGTCGGCGACGTCGTAGCCGCCGTCGGCCATCGGCGAGACGAAGAACGGCGTGATCCACAGCGCGTCGACGCCCAGCTCACGCAGGTGCGGCAGGCGTTCCCGGATCCCGGCGAGGTCGCCGATCCCGTCGCCGTTCCCGTCGGCGAAGCTGCGGACGTACACCTGGTAGATCACCGCGTCCCGCCACCAGCGGGACGCGCCCCCAGACTCGTTCATCTCTCTCCTCGGGTTCGGGTTTCTCACTGCGGCGCGACCAGGACGACCAACGACCGGGCCGGTACGCGTACCGCGCCGGTGGCGTTGTCGACGGTCACCGCGCGTACCTCCGGGTCCACTCCGTCGGCCTGCACCGGGTGCGGCCGTGCGCCCGCCCCGGCGAGCTGGTCGACGGTGACCAGCCGCGCGGCGCCGGCGTTGACCAGCACCGTCACCGACGCCCACCGCGGGTCCACGTCGGTGGGGTCGGTGACGTGCATGGCGAGCAGCCCGGGAGCGTCCCGGCCGTCGCCGGTGAGCGGGAAGCTGACCTGGTCGCCGATGGCGGCGGCATCACCCAGGGAGAACAGAGCTGTGCTGGTACGCATCCGCAGCAGCTCCCCAAACCGCGCCCGGGACTCCTCCATCGCTCCACAGTCCGCCCGCAGCCCGGGGTCCGCCAGCAGCGGCCGCGCATAGGACCACTTGTCCTCGTTGTCGGGAGCCGGCGGCAGGCCGGCGCCGAATCCGTTGCCGGCAGAGCAGTCCCACAGCAGCCGGTTGAACCAGTCGCCGGAGTCGTAGGAGTTGCGGTCCAGCGACTTGCTGCGCAGCTGTTCGCTGCCGGCGTGCACGAACGCCAGCCCCTGTCCCAGCAGTACGGTCGCCAGCCCGAGCTGCTGCAGCTTGACCCGATCCGGCATCCCCGTGGCGGCCGGCAGTTTGTAGGCCAGCGCGTCGTACAGGGTTTCGTTGTCGTGGGCGTCCACGTAGGTCACCGCCTCACCGGGCAGTGCGGTGTAGCCGGCGGGGGAGCCGTTGTAGTCGACGTCCCGCCCGGTGCGCCGCGTCCCGTCGGAGCCGGTGAACCCGTACGCCGCCAGGTTGCCGACCATGCCGACCTTGATCTGGTCGTGGTAGCGCAGCAGCCGCGCGTCGCGGGCCGCCGGGTCGCCGTTGGCGGGGGCGCCGTTGTCGGCGGTGCCCAGCCCGGAGGCGAGCCCCTGGATCCGGGGATCGCCGTCGAACGGGCCGCCGCCGCGTACCGCGTCCCGGAGCCGGTCGTTGAACGTGCCGATCCCGGTGCCGCCGAGCTCGAGCTGGGTGGCCTGCGGGAAGCGGGCGTTGTCGGCCACCTCACCGAAGTTCCAGCCCTCCCGTACAGCAGGATGGAGCGGCCGTCCACGCC
>JBOGDG010000037.1:0-12517 GCA_050701655.1 Micromonosporaceae bacterium | reverse complement strand
CTTCACGTCGTCATAGCGACGTGAAGGGCGCCATGATCATGGACGCCGGGGCCCGCTCAGGGTTCGTTGCGGGACCAGGCTTCCTCGGTGCCGTACGAGATCCGCTCCCGGCCGCGGGCGGTGAGCCAGCGCCGGGCGCGTGCCGTGCCGAGCAGCGTGAGCATCGCGATCGCGGGCGCCAGGAACAGCAGCCCCATCGCGACGGCGACCCCCGGCGAGCGCCCCATCAACACCCCGGTCAGGATCACCGCGGTGACCCCGATGGTGAGATAGGCACCCAGCTGCGCCAGCCACGCCGTGCCGCGCTGCGTCAGCTGTACGGCACCGGCCAGATTCACCCCGGCGATCACCAGGGCGGCGAGCGAGAGCAGCCCCGAGACCACCGAGGCGAAACCGTCCCCGGAGGTGGCGTGGGCGAACAGGGAGCCGGCGGCGGCGAGCATCGGGACCGCCAGCAGGCCACCGATCACGGCGGCGGCGACGATTCGAGCAGGTGGGCCGATCTTGCGACTCTGAGTCACGAGTGCGCTCCTCCCCGTGAGGCTCTTTCGCAGATGGTAGCTGTCCAAACTGTGAAGAGCACCACGAAGCGGGTGAGCACCCTCACCGCGAAGTAGCCCCCGGATCCACCCTGAGTGGCCCTACGATCGGAGTTACCGCTCGTTGTCGCAGGTCACGCCCACCGCCGTGGCTTGCTGTGACCGAGCGGAGACAGCACGGGCGGAGCCCCGGCGCAACGACGCGTCTGCCGGGTTCGCCCAGCATGTGAGAGCACATCGCAGAACCGATCCCGCATTCCGGCAAGATCCAGATCGTTCGTGAGGAACGCATGCCCACTGACGCCGTCCCGCCCACCGCCAACGTCCGTCCCGGCACGCAGCCCGTCGTGCTGGTCTCCGAACCGCTCGCGCCGTCCGCGATCGACGTACTGGCCCACGACTTCGATGTACGCCAGGTCGACGGCACCGACCGCCCGGCGCTGCTCGCGGCGATCGCCGACGCCGACGCCCTGCTGGTACGCAGCGCCACCAAGGTCGACGCCGAGGTGCTCGCCGCCGCGAACCGGCTCAGTGTCGTGGCGCGCGCCGGAGTCGGGCTCGACAACGTCGACGTACCGGCGGCGACCTCCCGTGGCGTGATGGTGGTCAACGCGCCCACCTCCAACATCGTCAGCGCCGCCGAGCAGGCCGTCGCGCTGCTGCTGGCCTGCGCGCGCAACATCGCCCCGGCGAACGCGGCGCTCAAGCAGGGGGAGTGGAAGCGCTCCAAGTACACCGGTGTGGAGCTGGCCGGCAAGACCGTCGGCATCGTCGGACTGGGCCGGATCGGGGTGCTGTTCGCGCAGCGGATGGCCGCCTTCGGCACCCGGCTGATCGCGTACGACCCGTACATTCAGCCGCCGCGCGCCGCGCAGCTCGGGGTACGGCTGGTCAGCCTGGAGGAGCTGCTCGCGGAGAGCGACTTCATCTCCATCCACCTGCCGAAGACCGCCGAGACGCTCGGGCTGATCGGTGAGAAGGAGCTCGCGTTGGTGAAGCCGTCGGTACGGATCATCAACGCCGCCCGGGGCGGGCTGATCGACGAGCAGGCGCTCGCCAACGCGCTCGCCGAGGGCCGGGTCGCCGGCGCCGGGGTCGACGTGTTCGCCACCGAGCCGTGCACCGCATCCCCGCTGTTCGACCACGAGCAGGTCGTGGTCACCCCGCACCTGGGCGCCTCCACCGCCGAGGCACAGGACAAGGCCGGCACCGCGGTCGCGAAGAGCGTCAAGCTGGCGCTGCAGGGCGAGTTCGTACCGGACGCGGTGAACGTACAGGCCGGCGGCGTGGTCGCCGAGGACGTACGCCCACTGCTGCCGATCGCCGAAGGGCTGGGCCGGGTGTTCACCGCGGTCAGCGGCGGCGGCGCCGCCTCGATCACCGTGGAGGTACGCGGCGAGGTCGCCGACAACGACGTGTCGGTGCTGCAGCTGGCCGCCACCAAGGGCGTGTTCCTCGACGTGGTGGAGGAACAGGTCACGTACGTAAACGCGCCGCTGCTGGCCAAGGAGCGCGGCGTCGACGTCGGGCTGGTGAGCAGCCTGGAGAGCCCCGACTACCACAACCTGATCACCGTACGGGGAGCTCTCGCCGACGGTCGCAGCGTGAGCGTCTCGGGCACCCTGACCGCGGGCCCGCGCGAGGTCGCGAAGCTGACCGAGGTGGACGGCTTCGACATCGAGATCCCGCTCACCGGCAACCTGCTGTTCCTGCGCTACACCGACCGGCCCGGCGTGGTCGGCACGCTCGGTAGCACCCTGGGCGAGGCCGGCATCAACATCGCCGCGATGCAGGTCTCCCGCGCCCAGCCCGGTGGCGAGGCGCTGATGGGGGTCGAGGTCGACTCCCCCGTCTCTCCCGAGCTGCTGGACACCGTGGCCGCGTCGGTCGGCGCCACCACCGCCGCCGCCGTAGACCTCACCGAGGCCTGATCCACCGGCCCCCGCCATGGTGGCGGGGGACCGGATGGTGGGAGCGGCGTACCGGTCAGTGAGACGCGGGGGTACGGTGAGCCGGTTGGTCCGGCGTGGGAGGTAGTGACGGTGACGGTGCGGATCGCGGTGGTGCCCGGCGACGGGATCGGGCACGAGGTGATCGCCGAGGCGCTCAAGGTGCTCGACGTGGCGTTGCCCGGCATCGCCACCACCGAGTACGACCTGGGCGCGCGGGCGTACCACCGCACCGGTGAGGCGCTGCCCGACAGCGTGCGCGACGAGCTCGCCGGCCACGACGCGATCCTGCTCGGCGCGGTCGGCGACCCGTCGGTGCCACCCGGCGTACTGGAGCGCGGGCTGCTGCTGAAGCTGCGCTTCGACTTCGACCAGTACGTCAACCTCCGCCCGTCCCGGCTCTGGCCCGGCACGGTCAGCCCGCTCGGCGGCGTCAAGCCCGGCGAGATCGACCTGGTCGTGGTCCGGGAAGGCACCGAGGGGCTGTACGCCGGCGCCGGCGGTACGCTGCGGCGCGCCACCCCCGCCGAGCTCGCCACCGAGGAGAGCCTCAACACCCGGCACGGCGTGGAGCGGGTGATCCGGGACGCGTTCACGCGCGCCGCCAACCGCGCCCGGCGCAAGCTCACGATGGTGCACAAGACCAACGTGCTGGTGCACGCCGGCGACCTGTGGGCCCGTACGTTCGCCGAGGTGGCGGCCGAGTTCCCCGACGTACACACCGAATATCTGCACGTCGACGCGGCGGCGATGTTCCTGGTCAGCGACCCGGGCCGGTTCGACGTGGTGGTGACCGACAACCTGTTCGGCGACATCCTGACCGACATCGCGGCGGCGGTGACCGGCGGCATCGGGCTGGCCGCCAGCGGCTGCGTCAACCCGGAGCGGACCCACCCGTCGATGTTCGAGCCGGTGCACGGCTCCGCGCCGGACATCGCCGGCCAGGGCGTCGCCGACCCGGTCGCCGCGGTGCTGTCGGTCGGGCTGCTGCTCGACCACCTGGGTGAGCCGGCGGCGGCGCAGCGGGTCACCGACGCGGTCGCCACCGAGCTGGCCGCCCGTACGCCCGGCGCGCCGCTGCGTACCACCGAGGTGGGCGACCGGTTGGCCGCCCTGGTCGCCAGCTGACCACCGAGCCTTTCGGGTACGGAGTTCCGGGACGCGCTCGCCACCGCGCCGGCAGCCCCGGATGGCTGATCGATTCTCGTACACCTGGTGAACTGTCGTGTACCCGGCGGCGGTGTGCTGGCATTGGGCCCTGTACCTATGCTTGCCGCATCAAGGGCGCGTCCGCGGTCCTGGGAGGAGGGGCAGTGGTGCAGCCGGGGAATCCGTACCAGGGTCCGGAGTACGGGGGACAGCAGTCGTGGGGGCAGCAGCAACCTCCGTCCGACCCGTGGGGTCAGCCCGCCGCACCGGGTGGCTGGCAGGAGCCTGGCCAGGGTGGCTGGCAGGACCAGGGCCAGGGTGGCTGGGGACAGCCCACCGCCCCGCAGCAGACCCCGCCGCAGCAGCCCGCCTGGTCACCCGACCCGGGGTACGGGCCAGCCCCGGATCCGTGGAACCAGGCACCCGTGTCGGCGGCTCCGACCAGCGGCTGGCCCGGGCAGGGCTACCCGCCGCCCCCGCCGCCGAAGTCCAACACCGGCCTGATCCTGGGGCTGGTGGGTGGTGGTGTGGTGGTGTTGCTGCTGGTCGTGGTGGGGCTGGTGCTGCTGTTCGGGCAGGAGGACCGCAAACCGCCGGTGGCCAACCCCGGCGGCGGTTCCAGCGCCTCGCCGTCCGATTCCGCGGAGCCGTCCCCGACCCCCACCGAGAAGGACCCGGAGAGCCTGGACAGCAAGGACACCGACACCACCTCGCTGACCACCCGCGCCATCTTCGGCGACTCCAGCTTCACCGGCGACAACGACGAGACGTACAGCCTGGTCGGGACCCGCGAGGCCAGCGCCTGCACCGACGTCGGCGGCGGCAAGATGAAAGACCTGATGAAGAAGTACGACTGCGGCCGGATGGTGGTCGGGGTCTACCTCAACGAGCAGGAGGACCTGTTCTCCGCCGTCGTGGTGGTGCCGCTGGAGTCGAAGGACGACGCCGAGTCCGCCCACAGCGACATCCTCGCCGACAAGCAGAAGTACATCGACGTCCTGGTCTACTACTGCCCCAGCACCGGCAAGCCCGGCGCCAAGCTGTGTAAGCGCAGCTCCGACAACCTGCCGACCTGGTACGCCAGCTTCACCGCGTTCCACCGCTACCTGCTGGTGGCGATCTCGCTCTACACCGACGGGCACCGTAGCGACGATGTGGACGAGATCGACGACATGACCACGGAGACCGTCGGGCACATCACCGAGGTGCTGCTGCGCACCGACTGAGCGGGTACCCGATCGGTTACCCGTGCGGTGCCGGAAATCTGCCCTGCTGTCCGGCCACCTGAACGGAGGTTCGGGTAGGTTACTGACACCGGCTGCCGGACGGCGGCGGCCCGCATCCGGATACCGGAGGTTGCAGCATGAGCGGCGGTGAGAGCCTCACCTTCGAGACGCATCTGAACCCGAACCCGGTATCGGAGGTAGAGCGCACCGGGCTGCTCGCCAACCCCGGTTTCGGTCGGATCTTCACCGACCACATGGTCAGCGTCCGCTACACCGAGGGCAAGGGCTGGCACGACGCCCGGCTCGAGCCGTACGGCCCGATCCCGGTCTCGCCGGCGTCGGCGGTGCTGCACTACGCGCAGGAGATCTTCGAGGGGCTGAAGGCGTACCACGCGGCGGACGGCAGCGTCACGCTGTTCCGGCCGGACGCCAACGCGCGCCGGTTCCAGCGTTCCGCCGAGCGGATGTCGATGCCGAAGCTGCCCGAGGAGCTGTTCCTCGGTTCGCTGAGCAAGCTGCTGGAGGCGGACCGCACCTGGGTGCCGACCCAGGACGAGGCGAGCCTCTACCTGCGGCCGTTCATGTTCGCCAGTGAGGTCTTTCTGGGGGTACGCCCGGCGCACGAGTACCTCTACCTGGTGATCGCCTCGCCGGCGGGCGCGTACTTCTCCGGCGGCGTGAAGCCGGTCAGCCTCTGGGTGTCGGACAACTACACCCGGGCCGCGCCCGGCGGCACCGGCGAGGCGAAGTGCGGCGGCAACTACGCGGCCAGCCTCGCCGCGCAGGCCGAGGCGATCGACGCCGGCTGCGACCAGGTGGTGTTCCTCGACGCGGTGCAGCGGCGCTGGATCGACGAGCTGGGCGGGATGAACCTGTTCTGCGTGTACGACGACGGCACGCTGGTCACCCCGTCGTTGAACGGCACGATCCTGCCCGGTATCACCCGCGACTCGGTGATGACGCTCGCCCGCGACATGGGCCACCAGGTGGTGGAACGCCCGTACGCGCTGGAGGAGATGCGCACCGACGCCGGGTCGGGGCGGCTGCGGGAGGCGTTCGCCTGTGGCACCGCCGCCGTGATCACGCCGATCGGGGTGATGCGCTCGCCGTCCGGCGAGTTCACGGTCGCCGACGGCGGCACCGGTGAGGTCACCGCGCGGCTGCGCAGCACGCTGCTGGACATCCAGCACGGCCGCGCCGAAGACCCGTACGGCTGGGTGCACCGCTTCGCCTGACGGCCAGCGCCACTGTGACCGTCCGGACCGGGCGGCACGCTAGCCGAGCAGTGGGGTGCCGCTGCGTAACGCCAGGGCGACCGCGCCGAGCACCTCGGCGCGGTCGCCGAGCGCGCTCTCCAGGACGCTCACGTCGGCGGCGGCGGAGCGGATCGTGCCGCGGGTCAGCGCCCCCCGGATCGGCGCCAGCAGGATCTCGCCCGCCGCGGCCAGCTCGCCCCCGACGATGATCCGTTGCGGATTCACCAGGTTGCACAGGGTGGCGAGTGCGGTGCCGACGGCGTGTCCCGCGTCGGCGATCGCGCGCCGGCAGCCGGCATCTCCGTCGCGGGCCAGCTTCACCACCTGCTGGATGGTGCGCCCGTCCCCGTGCGTGGGACGCAGCGCGTCGAGCACGGCGCCCGTACCGGCGGACATCTCCAGGCAGCCCCGGTTGCCGCAACGGCAGATCGGACCGGCGGGGTCGATCACCGTGTGCCCGATCTCCCCGGCCGTCCCCCCGGCCCCGCTGTACGGGCGCCCGGCGACGATCAGGCCGGCGCCGATGCCGGTGCCGATCTTGAGGTACGCCAGCTCGGTGGCGTCCCGCCCGGCGCCCCACATCCACTCGCTGAGCGCGCCCAGGTTGGCGTCGTTGTCGACCACCACCGGCAGCCCGAGCGCCTCGGTCATCGCCGGCGCCGCGGCGACCCCGACCCAACCCGGCAGGATCGTGGAGTCGCCCAGCTCGCCGGTGGCGCGGTGCACCGGCCCGGGCAGCCCCATCCCGACGCCGACCACCTGGTCGCGGTCGACGCCGGCCTCGGTCAGCAGCTCGTTGACCAGCGTGACCGCGGAGTCGATGTCCTCGCGGGCCCCCCGATCCCGGGTGACCGTGAGATTGCGTTCGGCCAGCAGCGTGTGGGCGAGATCGGAGACCGCCACCCGCAGGTGACGCCGCCCGAGATCGATCCCGACCGCGACGCCGGCCGAACGGTGCAGCGCGAGCAGGATCGCCGGGCGGCCGCCCTTCGTACCGGTGGCCGGGGTGGCGGCGGCGTCCAGCTCGTCGACCAGCCCGGCGCGCTGCAGCTCGGAGACGATGGTGGACACGGTCGACGGGGCCAGGCTGGTACGCCGGGCGAGCTCGGCCCGCGACACCGGTCCGAGCCGGCTCAGGGCGGCCAGGATCCGGTTGCGCCCGTCGAGTCGCTGGCGCTCGGCTCTCACCGTCCGATCCGGGCCGGTCACCGTCTGTGGCCTCCACTGTGAGCTACCGTGAGTCAGACACCAGTTTCTGCAGTATCGACCTAAGAATAGGCGTGATCAGCCGGGAAACCAGGGTCGTAGCGGCCTTGACTCGATTTGTTAGCGCTGTTTACGGTGAGGTTACTTCAGTACGGAAGTTACTCGACTGCTGGCTGCGCAGCTGGCGGCCGCTGCCGGAAGCGATAGGTACGACACGTACCTGACAGGAGGTAAGGGGCATGCGGAGGATCTCGCTGATCGCCGGTGCCGTGGTCACGGGTCTGGTGCTCGCGGCCTGCGGCGGAGGTGACGGTGGCGCCGACACCAAAGACGTCGAAGTGTTCACGTGGTGGACCGAGGGTGGCGAGAAAGCCGGTCTCGACGGCCTGGTGAAGACCTTTAACAAGCAGTACCCGGACTACAAGTTCGTCAACGCGGCGGTGGCCGGAGGCGCCGGCAGCAACGCGAAGAACGTACTCGCCTCGCGGTTGCAGGGGGGCGACCCGCCGGCCTCGTTCCAGGCGCACGCCGGAGGCGAGCTGTCCGACTACATCAAGTCCGGCCAGCTGCAGGACCTCAGCGGGCTCTACCAGGAGGAGGGCTGGGACAAGGTCTTCCCGCCCGGGGTCGTCGAGGCGCTGACCTTCGATGGCAAGATCTACTCGGTGCCGGCGAACATCCACCGGGGCAACGTGGTGTGGGCCAACCCGGAGGTGCTCAAGAAGGCGGGCATCGACAAGCCGGCGACCTCGATCAGCGCCTGGATCCAGGATCTGGAGAAGCTGAAGAAGGCCGGCGTCAAGGAGCCGCTGTCGGTGGCGACCGACTGGACCCAGGTGCACCTGTTCGAGACGGTGCTGATCGCCGATCTCGGTGCGGAGGCGTACAGCGGGCTGTGGGACGGCAAGACCGACTGGGCCTCTGCCGAGGTCACCAAGGCGCTCGAGGAATACAAGACGCTTCTCAGCTACACCAACACCGACCGTTCCGGGCTGGACTGGCCGGACGCGCTGGGCTACGTCAACGACGGGCGCTCCGCGTACAACGTGATGGGTGACTGGGCCGTCGGCAGCCTGCAGGAGAAGGGGCTGGAAGAGGGCAAGGACTGGATCTGGCACCCGGTGCCGGGCACCGACGGGATCTTCGACTTCCTCGCCGACTCGTTCACACTGCCGGTGAGCGCTCCGAACGAGGAGGGCGCCAAGGCGTGGCTGAAGACCGTCGGCAGCGCGGAGGGGCAGAAGGAGTTCAACCTCAAGAAGGGCTCGATCCCGGTACGCACCGACGCGTCCCCGGGTGACTACGGCCCGTACCAGCAGGCGGCGATCGACGCGTTCGCCAAGGACACCGTCGTACCGTCGCTGGCGCATGGGGCGGCGGCCTCCATCAGCTGGCTGACCGACATCACCTCGGCGGTCGGCGAGTTCGGGACCGGCGGTGACGTCGCGAAGTTCCAGAAGGCGCTCGTCGACGCCGCGGCCAAGAACCAGAAGAAGTAGTACGTAGATCCGCCCCGGAGCCGGTGCCGCCGGCTCCGGGGCGCAACCCCGTGGAGGGCATGAACACTGTGAAGCGTGGCATCCGCAGCTGGGGGCCCGGCCTGCTGCTGGTCGCGCCGTCGCTGGTGGCGATCGCGATCTTCGTGTACGGGCTGATCGGCTACAACATCAACATCTCGCTGACCGACCGCAACACCGGCCTGCCCGCGACCGAGTACGTGGGGCTGGACAACTACACCGCGCTGTTCGCCGAGGACCGGTTCCAGCACGCGTTGGCCAACCTCGCCACGTACACCGTGGTGTTCCTGGTCGGCACCATGTTCTTCGGTCTGCTCTGGGCGCTGCTGCTGGAGCGCGGCGTACGCGGGGAAGGGTTCTTCCGGGCGATCTACCTGTTCCCGATGGCGGTCTCCTTCGTCGCCTCCGGAGTGGTGTGGCGGTGGCTGCTCAACAGCTCCCAGGGTGAGAACGCCACCGGGCTGAACCGGCTCTTCGGCGGGCTCGGCCTGGGGTTCCTGGAGAACTCCTGGTGGTCGAATCCGGACTGGGGGATGGCGGCGATGGCGCTGCCCGCGATGTGGCAGCTCTCCGGGTACGTGATGGCGCTGTTCCTGGCCGGGCTGCGGAGCATCCCCGACGAGCTGCGTCAGGCGGCCCGGATGGACGGGGCGACGGAGTTCCAGCTCTACCGGCACGTGATCTTCCCGCAGCTCTCCCCGGTGGCGCTGTCCGCGCTGATCATCGTCGGGCACATGTCGCTGAAGGTGTTCGACCTGATCATGGCGGTGTCCGGGGCGATCTTCCTGACCGAGGTGCCGGCCACGTACATGTGGACCGCGCTGCTCGGCTTCGACTTCGCGAAGGGCGCCTCGATCGCCGCGGTGCTGCTCGCCGTGGTCGCGGTGCTGGTGATCCCGTACCTGATCTACACCGTACGAGCGGAGCGCCGGTCATGACTACAGTGACGGTCCCCGCGGCACCGCCGGCGGCCCCACCTCTGCGGCGACGGCCTGGACGGCGCCGGTTCTCGGCGGCGCGGACGGCTCAGTACCTGATGCTGTTCCTGATCCTGGTGTTCGTGCTGATCCCGGCGTACGTGCTGTTCGTGACCAGCTTCAAGCCGCAGGCCGAGACCTCCTCGTCGCAGGCGTGGCTGCTGCCGACCCACTGGACGCTGGACGGCTGGCGTACCGCGTGGGACGCGCTCGCGGCGCCGCTGTGGCGTACGTTCGCGCTGGCGATCCCGGCGTCGCTGCTGTCGTCGATGCTGGGCTCGATGAACGGCTTCGTGCTGTCACGGTGGCGGTTCCCGTACGCCAACGTGGTGTTCGCGCTGATGCTGTTCGGGATGTTCATCCCGTACCAGGCGGTGATGATCCCGCTGCGGCAGCTCACCCTCGAGATCGGGCTCACCCCGGGGATCCCGACGCTGATCCTGGTGCACACCGTGTTCGGGCTGCCGATCTGCACCCTGATCTTCCGCAACTACTACGAGTCGATCCCGATGGACCTGATGGAGGCGGCCCGGGTGGACGGCGCCGGGATGCTCCGTACCTACGCCTCGATCGTGCTGCCGGTCTCCGCGCCGGGGTTCGTGGTGACGATCATCTGGCAGTTCACCTCGGTGTGGAACGATTTCCTGTTCGCGATCTTCCTCTCCAACACCCGCAACGGCCCGGTCACCATCTCGCTGCAGGCGCTCGCCGGCGGCCAGCTCACCAACTACTCCGCCAGCATGGCCGGCGCCCTGATCGCGTCGCTGCCCACCCTGATCGTCTACATCATCCTGGGCCGCTACTTCGTCGGCGGCCTGATGGCCGGCTCCGTCAAGGGATGATTCGGCCCCCGGCATACTTGGACGGTGCGGATCCCGGGGCGTGTGGTGCGGTTCGGCGCCCTGGTGGCGCTGGTGACCGCGTGTGCCGTCGCGCTCGCCGTGTTCGGGCTGCCCGCTCCTGGCGCCCTCGCCGGCCTGGTCGGGGGTACGGGTGCGCCGGCCCCGGTGGTCGCGGTGTTCGCCTCGGCGGTGCTCGTGGTCGGGTTGGTGCCGCGTACCTTTCTGGCGCTGGTGGCGGGGCTGGTGTTCGGGCCGGTCGCGGGGGCGGCGTACATCATCCTGGGCGCGAGCATCGGCGCGCTGGCGGCGTTCGGAGTGGGGCGCTGGCTGGGGCGCGACTTCATCGCGGTGCAGCGCCGGCTGGCCCGGTTCGACGGCTGGCTCGCCGACCGTGGGGTGCTCGGAGTCGTGACGGTACGGCTGCTGCCGATCGCGCCGTTCGGCCTGACCAGCTACGCGTTCGGCACCAGTGGGGTACGGCTGACCGCGTTCGCGCTCGGGACTCTGGTCGGGATGGTCCCCACCAGCTTCGTGTACGCCAGCCTCGGCGCGAACGCGAGCCGTCCGGGAAGCGCGGCCTTCGGTTTGGCGGGCGCCTCGGCGGTGGTGTTGTGGCTGACGACCGCCGGTCTGACGGCGTGGCTCGGCCGGCGCCGCGGCCCGGCTTCCCAGCATCCGGGAGTGATTACCGAATCCTGAGCGCTGGGGTAAGCTACGCCTCGTGACTCGACGACTCCGGCTGCTCGTCAGCGGCCTGATTATTCGCACTTAGCGCGCACGTACCCCTCACGTGTCGCGCAGACCTCCCGCGTTCAGCGGGGGGTCTTCTTGTTTTCCGCCCAGCCAACACAGCCCGCCCACGACCTCTGCGGAAGGACCGCCGCCATGTCCGGCACCGAGTTCCACGTCTTCGACACCACGCTGCGCGACGGGGCACAGCGCGAGGGGATCACCTACTCCGTCACCGACAAGCTCGCGGTGGCGCGGCTGCTCGACGAGGTCGGCGTCCGCTTCATCGAGGGCGGCTGGCCCGGTGCGATGCCGAAGGACACCGAGTTTTTCCGGCGCGCCCAGACCGAGCTGAACCTCAAGAACGCGAAGTTGGTGGCCTTCGGCGCCACCCGCAAGGCCGGCGTCGCCGTCGCCGACGATCCGCAGGTACGCGCGCTGCTCGACTCCGGGGCGCCGGTGCTCTGCCTGGTCGCCAAGTCCGACGTACGGCACGTGAAGAAGGCGCTGCGCACCACGTACACAGAGAACCTGGACATGGTGCGTGACACCGTGAGCTACGGGGTGGCGCAGGGGCGACGGGTGTTCCTGGACTGCGAGCACTTCTTCGACGGCTTCCGCGCCGACCCCGACTACGCCACCGAGGTGGTGCGCACCGGCTTCGAGGCCGGCGCCGACGTCGTGGTGCTCTGCGACACCAACGGCGGCATGCTGCCGAGCTGGGTCGGCGACACCATCACTGACCTGCGGAAACGCCTCGCGGCCGCGGGCGTCGCGGAGCCGCGCCTGGGGATGCACGCGCAGAACGACACCGGCTGCGCGGTGGCGAACACGGTCGCGGCGGTGCAGGCCGGCGCGATGCACGTACAGGGGACGGCCAACGGGTACGGCGAGCGGCCCGGCAACGCCGACATCTTCACGGTGATCGGCAACCTCGCCCTCAAGCTGGGCATGCCCGTGCTACCGGACGGCTGCCTGGAACAGATGGCGCGCGTGTCGCACGCCATCGCGGAGATCGCGAACCTCGCACCCGACACCCACCAGGCCTACGTCGGGCACTCGGCATTCGCTCACAAGGCGGGGCTGCACGCGAGCGCGATCAAGGTGGACCCGGATCTCTACAACCA
>JBOGDG010000036.1:0-12674 GCA_050701655.1 Micromonosporaceae bacterium | reverse complement strand
AGCAGCAGCCGGTCGCCCGCCAGCTCGGCCAGCCGGGTCGCCCGCTCCGCCGCCTCCGCCGCCTGCGCCGGATCGCTGTCCGCCAGCGCCTTGTCGACCCGGTACCGGCACACCCGGGCGGCGAGCGCCGGATCCTCGCCCGCGTCGGCGGTCGCCGCGTCGATCAACGGCTCCCACTTCGCCAGCTCCATTCCGTCGATCTCGATCAGCAGCAGCCGCGCGGCGACCCGGGTGGCGGCGTCCCCGGTCGCGATGGCGGCGTTCGCGAGCCGTGCCGTACGCCGCGGGTCGCCGCCGGCGAAGGCGTGCTGCGACGCGGTCAGCAGCCGGTGCGCCGCCAGGTTCGCGTCGCTTCCGGGGGTACGCTGCGCCGCCAGCTCGGCGAGGTCGGCGGCGGTGAGCGGGATGCCCCGGAGCTGGGCGGCCTCGGCCGCGTCGTCCAGCAGGTCGGCGATGTCCTTGTCCGGCTCGGGGTGCGCGATGGCGCAGTGCCGGGCACGCTCCACCGGGTCGTCCACCGCGTCGGCGATCAACCTGTGGGCGGCCATCCGCTCCTGCGGGGTGGCGCCGGCGTACACGATCTCGGTGACCAGCGGATGGCTGAACCGCACCGCGCCGCCGCTGGAGACGGAAAGTACGCCGGCGGTGACCGCCTCGGTGAGCAGCCGGTCGGCCTCCGGGTCGCACGCCGCGAGCAGCGCCCGGGTAGGACGCGCCACCACCGCCGCGGTCAACAGCAGGCCACGCAACGGCGCCGGCAGTCCGGCCAGCCGCTGCCCCACCACGGCGTGCAGCTTCTCCGGTACGGACATCGGCTGGTCGCCGCGCAGCGGCGCGCACCGGCGTACCGCCCGGCCCAGCTCGATCGCCAGGTACGGGTTGCCGGCGCTGGCCACGCACACCCGGCGCAGCACGTCCGAGGGCAGCACCTCCGGGAACCGGCTGCGCAGCACCGCCGCGATCTCCTGTTCGGCGAGGTCCGGCACCGCGATCTCGGTCACCGGCGCCACGCACAGGTCGGTGTGCACCGGCACGTCAGCGGGCTCGACCCGCTCCGTACACAGCGTGTGCACCGGCACGCCCTCCAACCGGGGCACCACGCACCGCAGCACGTCGGCGCTCGCGGCGTCCAGCCACTGGACGTCGTCGCAGACCAGCAGCACCGGCTGCCGGGAGGCGGTCAGCCGCAGCAGCTCCAGCGCCGCCACCCGTACGGCGAGCCGGCTCTCCGGCCCGCGACCCGGCTGCGCGGGCGTACGCAGGAACGCGGCGTCCATCGCGGTACGCAGGTGGCGCGGCAGCAGCGACCCGATCCGATCGTGCAGCTCCCCGAGCAGGTCGAGCAGCCCCAGGTACGGCAGCTCCCGGTCCGCCACCCCGCAGGTGGTGTGCACGACGAGCCAGCCGTCGGCGGTGGCGGCCGCCGCGCAGGCCTCCACCACGCTGGACTTGCCGATCCCGGCCGGGCCGTAGAGCAGCGCGCCGCCGTCCCGCATCGCCGCGGTCACGTACCCGAGGAGCTCATCCCGCCCGACGAGCACGGCGTACTCCCAGATGGCCCGCCGCGATCAGGACCACCACCGCTTCCTGGTACGGCTGGCACGGCCAGACGTAGCAGCCTTCCGCCAGACACACCGAGCCCATGATGCTGGGAACGTGCTCGTCGTGATACACCAGCCAGGCCCGCTCGACCGCGTCGGCGGTAACCTGGCCGGCGGCGTGACGGCGCGGGAACGCCTCGGCAATCCGGCTGTGGCTTGGCATCGCCTCCACGCTAATGCCGCACCGAGTCGGGAACATCACTCCGCGCAGCGTTCACACTTAACACAGCGCCCACGGCGACACGCCGAAAGAAAGTTCCGGACGACATCCATGCAAAGCGGCGAATAGCGGGGCGTCCTGAGTGGACGCAATCGGACTATGTCGAGTTGCTGACAGCAACCGTACCCTCACGTCTGGTTCGGTTCGCGGCAATAGCAGCGGCAGGCGATGCTCGCTGTTCGCGGACGACGGGGGGTCGGTACGCCGGAGTCGCCTGCCCCGGGTCAGAGGCGGGGTAGCTCATGTCCGCGAACTTGTCAGCGTCTCCATGGACGCTCGCACGACCGAACAAGGGCGGCTGGTGGCGTACGGCGGTACGGGTCTCCGTACTCACGCTGGTCGCCAGTGGCCTCGCCATCGGTCTCGGCCAGACCGCGCAAGCAGCACAGCCGGCCTCGATCAGCGTCACGCCGTCCACCAACCCGGTGGCGTCCGGCACGCAGCTCACGTACACCATCGACGTCGCGAACACCGCCGACGGCGCGGTGCTCAACGAGGTGGTCCTCACCGACCAGATCTCCGGGATGACCGGGCTGATCCTCACCAGCAACGTCGGCTCCTGTAGCCAGACCGCCAACCTGGTGACCTGCGACGCCGGCTCGCTGGAAGGCTTCCAGACCTGGCGGATCACCATCCGCGGCATCGTGACCGCCGCCAACGGCGAGACGCTGCACAACACCGCCACCGTGGCCGGCACCCACGCCAGCACCACCTTCACCACCTCGGCGACCACGTCCACGCTGGTCGGCAACAACTCGAACTCCCCGAAGCCGGACCTGTCGGTGAGCGTGCAGGGACCGTCGCAGGTCGGTGAGTTCGCCGACGTGACGTACGACCTCACGGTGAACAACTCGGGCAACGCCAACGCCAACGAGCTCACCGTGGTGAACACTCTGCCGCTCGGCTTCAGCTACGTGTCGGCATCCGGCAGCAGCCTGTTCGTCTGCGCCAACACCCCACCGGGCTCACTCACCGTGACCTGTACGGGAGGCCGGATCAACGCCGGCGCCAACGCCACGATCACCATCAACGCCAAGTCCGGCGCCGACCCGGCCCCGCACGAGAACACCACCGTGGTCGACCCGTACGACGAGATCTCCGAGTCGAACGAGCTGAACAACACCGGCTCCCTGGTCTCGGGCAAGCCGGCTCCCCCGGCGCAGATCGGCCTCACCATCACCAAGACGGACCTGGTCGACCCGATCCGTCCCGGTGACATCGAGACGTACCAGCTCCACGTGGTGAACACCGCCGCCACCCGGGCGGACAACGTCTCCGTCACCGACGGTATCCAGGGGATGGACGCGGCGAGCGTCACCGCCACCACCACCAAGGGCGTCTGTACGGTCGCCGCCACCAACGTCACCTGCACCCAGGTCAGCCCGTCGCTGCGGCTGAACTCGGGCGAGGCGATGGACATCACGATCAAGGGCAAGGTGGTCGCGACCGCCGGCTCCTTGATCACCAACACCGCGACCGTCAACGGCAACATCAAGAACAAGGGCAACACCAACACCGCCACAACCACCACGACGGTACGGCCCGGCAAGGACCTCACCGTCGTACAGCACAGCGTGTTCAGCCACTCCGACCCGCCGGCGCCGGACGCGTTCCGGGCCCGGGACAACTACAACTACGTGATCACCGTCGGCAACAGCGGCCTGGACGACGCCACCAACGTGGTGATCCGGGAACCGCTGCCCGCCGGCGTGCTGTTCAAGGGCTTCACCCCGCCCGCCGGCCAGCCCGGCGTCACGTGCGGTGAATCCGGCGGCATCGTCACCTGCACCGGGCTGACCGTGGAGGGCGTCAACACCAGCGGCCTCGCCGGCGGCACCATCGAGACGATCGTGATCAACGTGATCGCGCCGCCGTACACCGGGACGATCAACGCCACGGTGACGGTCGACCCGACCAACGCGATCTACGAGTCCGACGAGCAGAACAACACGTACACCACGCCGACGAAGATCGAGACCGGCATCGACCTGACGATCATGAAGGACAGCGAGCCGGTGGTGGCACCCAGCGGCACGCTGATCTACACGATCACGGTGTCGAACATCGGCACCCAGGACACCACCGGGGTCGAGGTACGCGACATCCTGCCGGCCGGCACCCGGTTCCGTGAGGTGGTCGACGTGAGCGACCACAACTTCACGTGTACGAGTAACGGCGCGGCCAGCGGCGGCCAGATCGACTGCGTCGGCGGCATCCTGCGCGGCACCTTCGACCACACGCTGCCGGTCGACACCGCCACCATCAAGGTGACGCTGTTCGCCCCGGCGCCGCCCGGCCTGATCAAGAACCAGGTACGGGTCGACCCCGACCAGGAGATCGCGGAGATCTTCGAGGACAACAACATCAACACCCGGGCCACCGACATCCAGATCGGCGGGTGCTGCGCGTACCACGAGTTCGCGATCGACAAGAAGCAGGTGTCCCCGACCAGCGCGGTGGCGCCCAGCGGCATCCTCGAGTACGACGTGGTGGTCACCAACACCGGCAGTGACGTCGCGTTCGACGTGACCGTACGGGACTTCATCCCGGACGGCGCGACCTTCCGGTACGCGCAGGACACGCTGCCGGGCACCGGAGCCTTCAGCTGCACGGAGTCCGGCGGGGTGATCACCTGCACCGGCGGCACCCTGGACGGCACGATCGGCCAGACCGCGGCGGCGGGTGACTCCACCCGTACCATCCACATCGGACTGTTCGCGCCGGCGCAGCCTGGCACGTACCAGAACCAGGCGCTGGTGGACCCGGGCAACGCGATCCCCGAGGCGAACGAGACCAACAACAGCGACGTCGAGAACCTGATCGTGGAGCTGGGTGGCGGTGGGCCGTTCATCGACCTGCACGTCGACAGCACCCAGACCGGGCCGACCGACGCCGGCAACCCGACCGCGGTGGTGCCGAGCGGCACCCTGCAGTACACGCTGAAGGTCTCCAACTCGGCGACCGCGGTGGCGTTCAACGTCACGGTCCGCGACGCGCTCCCGGAAGGTACGGTGTTCCGCTCCGCGGAGGACACCAAGCCGGGTGACGGCGCGTTCACCTGCACCGAGTCCGCAGGGGTGGTGACCTGCACCGGCGGCACGCTGGACGGGTCGAACAACGACACCCCGCTGGCCGGCGACACCGAGCGGTTCATCAAGATCAACCTGTTCGCGCCGACCCAGCCTGGCAACTACACCAACCAGGCGCAGATCGACCCCGACCACGCCATCGCCGAGGCCGACGAGACCAACAACTCCGACGCCACCACGACCAGTGTGGCGATGACCGGCGGCGGCAACTACATCGACCTGAAGGTCGACACGGTCGAGGCGAAGAAGCTCGACAACGGCGCGCTTCCGGTCGACACCGCACCGGAGCCGGACCTGCCCGAAACCAACCCGGGCCAGGACTACAAGTACGTGGTCACGGTCAAGAACACCGGTACGGACGTCGCGTTCAACACCACCTTCCGTACGGTGATCGACTCCGCGACGACGTACGTCAAGACGACCGCCAGCAACGGATTCATCTGCACCCAGTCCGACCACGTGGTGACCTGCACCGGCGGGTCGATCGACGGGTCGAACAACCAGGACCCGGACAACACCGACGTCGCCACCATCACGATCTTCGTGAAGGCGCCGCAGGTGCACGCGTACGCGTACCCGGTGCAGAACCAGATCGACCCAGGTAACGCGATCCCCGAGGCGAGCGAATCGAACAACGCCAAGGCGATCGACGTGATCGTCAACTCGAAGATCGACCTGGACATCGACCTGGGCACCGGCAACGCGGCGACCGGCGCCGAAGGCGACTGGACGTTCACCGCGAAGAACACCGGCAGCCAGCCGGCCGCCAACGTCACCGTGGTGTTCAACCTGGCCGTCGGCGGGATCCCGCTCAACGTGCAGGCACCGAACGACAACTGGTCCTGCCAGATCACCGAGAACCCGATCAGCCAGGTGATCTGCGTCGGCTCCCTGGGAGCCAACGACACCGATGACACGTTCACCGTCCACTACTACAAGACGGCGAGCGGGAGCATCAACGCGAACGGTGCGATCGACCCGGACAACGCCGTGGTCGAGTCGCTCGAGTCGAACAACTCCGACCAGAACACCGGCTGACCGATCCACCCCCCGGGCGGGCCACGCTGGCCCGCCCGGGCGGCACCGGCCGTACCCGGGCATCCGTGGCCGGCCCGCGGAGCCCGCCCGAGCCCGCGTATCGGGTTCACCAGATCTGCCGAGGGGGATGGATCATGCACCGCAGGTACCGATGGACGGCTGCTGCCGCGGTCGCCGTACTGAGTCTGGCCGGGGTGGCGTCGGCTGCTCCGCGTACCCCCGGAACATCAGACGGTGGCAGTGCCGTGAGCGGCGCGGAGGCGGTGACCGGACCACAACCCGGCGCCGGTACGGCGACCCTGCCGCCGCCCACCGATCCGTGCAACGACGACGCCGCGCTGCGGTACGTGGCCGGCGGCGACGCGGTGGTGCTGGGCGCCAAGAAGGACAGCCCGAAGGAAGAGATCACCGCCAGCGAGCGCTACTCCGAACAGCTGCTCACCGACCGGCTGCAGCCCTCCCCCGGGCCGTGGTGCCTCTACAACACCGCGGTGAACTCGACCACCAGCGCCACGTACGTCAGCGAAGGCAACCCCACCCAGCAGTCGAAGGCGCACGACCTGCGGCCCACCCTGATCACGCTCACCCTGGGCCGGCAGAACAGCACGATCGTCGACCACGTGGTCAAGTGCTTCAAGAACGTCAAGGACCACGACTTCCTGGACGCCAACACCTGCGCCCTGGCGGTGCTGAACAACGCCAGCGCGTGGAAGACGCTCAACGACGACCTGTCCGGGATCCTCAACAAGTACAAGATCCAGCAGGACGGTAACCCGCGGCTGGTGGTCGCGGTGACCGGCTACTTCAACCCGTACCCGTCGGCCACGTCGGTGGCGACCGAGATCCCCGGGTTCTGCGCCAAGCTGGTCGACACCATCGCCACCTGTACGGCGCGCTGGATCCTGCTGCCGCCGGCGCTGGTGACGCTCGACCAGGTGGTCAAGAAGCTCAACACCACGATCAAGACCGTGGTCGACAAGTTCACCTGGACCTCGCAGGGCCGGTTCTTCTTCGTCAACCCGTACGACAAGTTCAAAGACCACTGCATGAAGCTCGAGGTCGAGATCAAGACCCGGGTCTACCACCCGACGAACACGGTCCACAGCCACGACTCCAAGAACGACTTCGGCTGCGACGACGAGTGGATCGTCAGCGACGGCGACGACGGCAACAAGTCCCCGTTCCTGTACCTGACACCGGCGACGACCGGCGTACTGATCTCCGCCACCCAGACGACCGTCGGGATGGGCATCTACCCCAACGCCGACGGCCACGACTGCATCGCCGACCTGATCTGGGAAGCCACGAAGAACAAGCTCGGCGTACCGGAGCCACCGAAACCAGATGAGGTGTGTAAGGGTGACTAGCCTTCAGACTCGCCTGCGGACCCGCCGGGCGATCGGCGGCCTGGCCGCGCTGGTGCTGGCGTTTCCGCTGGTCGCGGCGGTGCTCGGCAGCGCCGCGGTCGCCGACGTCAACGAAGCGTCGGCCGCCAGCCTGGTCGACAAACAGCGCCGGATCTCGGTCGGCAACCTGCACTCCTGCGCCATCACCGACGCCGGTGAGGTGGAGTGCTGGGGCGGCAACGACAACGGCCAGCTCGGCAACGGTACGACCACGACCAGCACCGCGCCGGTGCCGGTCTCGGGCGTCTCGGCGGCGCTGCAGCTGGCCGCCGGCGGCAGCCACACCTGCGTACTGGTGCACGGCGGTACGGTCCGCTGCTGGGGGCTGAACGGCAACGGCCAGCTCGGCATGGGCACCACCGACGACGCCCAGCTGCCGACCGCGCAGACCGTGGTCGGGATCAGCGGCGCGGTGGCCGTGGCGGCGGGCGGCTTCCACAGCTGCGCGATCCTCGGCGACGGCACCGTGAAGTGCTGGGGCAGCGACGGCATGGGCCAGCTCGGCGACGGCAACCCGGGCGACACCAGCGCCACGCCGGTCGTGGTCTCCGGACTGACCGGCGCGGTCGCACTCGCGCTCGGAGAATTCCACTCGTGCGCGCTGCGTACCGGCGGCACCGTGAGCTGCTGGGGGCACAACGGCTTCGGCCAGCTCGGCGACGGTACGAAGGTCGACAAGGCGGCGCCGACCGCGGTCGCGGGGCTCCCCGACCCGGCCGTCGACCCGGTGCTGGTGCTCTCCACGGGCTCGTCGCACAGCTGCGTCCTGCTCGACGACGACGACCGGACGGTACGGTGCTGGGGCCACAACGCGTACGGGTCGCTGGGGCACGCCACCGCCGTGGTCGACAGCGTGATGCAGCCGAGCACCAGCCCGCTGACGGTGCGCTTCGACAACAACCCCGACCCGCTGATCACCAACCTGGTGCCGCTGACCGGGATCACCTCGCTCACCTCGGGGCAGTACCACAGCTGTGCCCGGATCACCGGCGGCGGCGTACGGTGCTGGGGCAACAACAACCGCGGCCAGCTCGGCCAGGACCCGAAGCCGTCCACCCACATCCTGGAAGACAGCGTGAACGCGCTGCCGATCAGCGGGCTCGGCGCGGTCGACGCGGTCACCGGCGGCGGCTTCCACACCTGCACCCTCGCCGGTACGGCACTCAAGTGCTGGGGCTACAACTTCTACGGCCAACTCGGCGGGTACGCCCCCAGCAACCCGAAGCCCGTCGTGGTCACCGCGCTCTCCGGCGCCACCATGGTCACCGCCGGCACCGACTTCGCCTGCGCGCTGATCAACGGCGCGATCACCGACCAGCCGGTGTGCTGGGGATCGAACACCGACGGCCGGCTCGGCGCCGGACTCGGCATCGCGGAAACCACCGTACGGGTCCCGGTCGCCGGGTTCGGCGGCGCCGACGCGATCGACGCCGGCAACGGGCACGCCTGCGCGCTGCCCGAGAACTCGAATGCCCCGAAGTGCTGGGGACTCGGCGTCAACGGCCAGCTCGGCAACGGCGCGACCAGCTCGCAGTCCTCACCGGTCGCCGTCTCCGGGCTCACCACCGCCGGTACGCTCAGCGCCGGCGGCGCGCTCGGCAGCGACGAACGCGGGATGACCTGCGCGGTGCGTACCGACGAGAAGGTCTCCTGCTGGGGCCGCAACGCGAACGCCCAGCTCGGGGACGGCACCATCACCGACCGCTCGGCGCCGGTGCTGGTGCAGATCGACACCGATCCCGACCCCGACGTGGTGGCGCTGGCGGACCTGACCGGCGCGAAGGAGGTCGTCACCGGCGGCTTCCACGGCTGCGCCCGGATGGCCGACACCTCCGTACGCTGCTGGGGCTTCAACGGCTCCGGACAGCTCGGCGACGACACCACCACGCAGCGGCGTACGGCGGTACGGGTGCAGACCGACACCGACCCGGACGTCGACGTACCGCTGACCGGCGTACTGGCGTTGGCGGCCGGCGACTCGCACACCTGCGCCCGGGTGACCGCCGACGCGGTGAAGTGCTGGGGCTTCAACGGCTCCGGGCAGCTCGGCGACGGCACCACGACGATGCGCAAGCGGCCCACCGCCGTACCGGCGCTGGACGGCTCCGTGAACAGCAAGAAGGCGAAGCTGATCACCGCGGGCGACTTCCACAGCTGCGCCACCCGTACCGACGGGGCGATGGTGTGCTGGGGCAGCGACAGCAACGGCCAGCTCGGCAACGGGTCGCCGCTGTCCAACAGCGCCACCCCGGTGGTGGCGATCCCGGCGCCGGAGGAGTCCGAGGCGATCCCGCTGGTCACCTCGATCAGCGCCAGCCGGCGCAACACCTGCGCCCGGATGCTCGACACCAGCGTGAGCTGCTGGGGCGACAACAGCCGCGGCCAGCTCGGCGACGGGATCGGCACGCTGAGCCTGGCGCCGGTCGACGTGGAGAGCCTGCCCAGCGTCGGCGCCAACCACATCCCGAACCCGGTGGCCGACACCGCGACCACCACGCCCGGCACCTCGGTGAACGTGAGCCCGCTGGCGAACGACACCGACGCCGACGCCGACACCCTGACCCTGACCGGCGTCTCCAACCCGCCGCACGGTACGGCGGTCGACAACGGCGACGGCACCGTCACGTACACGCCGGACGCCGGGTACTGCGGTGACGACGCGTTCACGTACACCGTGAGCGACGGCACCGCGATCGTGCCGGGGACGGTCACCATCGACATGAACTGTGCCCCGGTGGCCGTCAACGACAACGCCGCGACCAGCGAGGACACCGCGGTCGAGGTGAACGTGTTGAGCAACGACACCGACCCCGACGGCGACACCCTGACCATCACCGCGGTCACCGACCCGGCCCGCGGTACGGCGACCCACACCGCGACCGCGGTGACGTACACCCCGGATCCGGACGTGTGCGGGGCGCCGAGCGACACGATGACGTACACCATCGACGACGGCCACGGGCACACCGCCAACGCGGTGGTCACGGTGGCGATCGAGTGCGGCAACGACGGACCGGTCGCGGTGGACGACGCGGTCGCGACTCCGGAAGGCGACGCCCTCGTGGTCTCCGTGCTCGGCAACGACTCCGATGTGGACGGTGACTCGCTCAGCGTCTCCTCGGTAGCGGCGCCGTCGCACGGCACCACCTCGACCAACGGCAGCACGGTGACGTACACCCCGACCGACAACTACTGCGGCCCGGACTCGTTCGACTACGTCGCCTCCGACGGCACGCTGACCGACACCGGGACCGTGACGGTGGCGGTGACCTGTGTCGCCGACTCCCCCAACGCGCTGAACGACGTGGCCACAGTCGCCGAGGACGGCACCACCACGGTGAACGTGCTCGGCAACGACACCGACCCCGACGGCGACACGCTGTCGGTCTCCTCGGTGACGGACCCGGCGCACGGCACCGCGACCGTCAACGGCTTCGGTACGGTCGACTACGCGCCGGACGCCAACTACTGCGGCCCGGACTCGTTCGACTACGTCGCCTCGGACGGCACGCTCACCGACACCGCGTCGGTGGAGGTCTCGGTGTCGTGTGTCAACGACGCGCCGGTGGCGTCCGACGATGCGGCGTCGACGCCGGAGGACACGCTGGTCCACGTACACGTGGCGACCAACGACACCGACGTGGACGCAGACCAGCTGACCGTGGTCTCCGCGACCGACCCGGCGCACGGGACCACGGCGGTGGACGGCGATTCGGTGTCGTACACCCCGAATCTGAATTTCTGTGGCAGCGACAGCTTCGAGTACACGGTGCGCGACCCCAGCGGGGCGACCGACACCGGAGCCGTCAGCGTGACGGTGAGCTGCGTGAACGACCCGCCGGCGATCGGCGCGGTGGCCGACAAGACCACCGCGTGGGGCGACCCGGTCGCCGAGACGCTCAGCGTGTCCGATGTGGACGCCGGCGACAGCCACACGTTTACGCTGGTCAGCGGCCCGGTGGGGGCCGCGGTGACGACCGGCGGGGAGTTCAGCTGGACCCCGACCGCGTCCCAGGTCGGCAGCCACACCGTCACGGTGAAGGTCACCGACAGCGGCGGTGCCAGCAGCCAGACCGGCTTCACCGTCACGGTCACCAAGCGCGCGGTCACGGTGGTGTACGGCGGCGCCAGCACCGGCCAGTACTCCGACCCGGCGACCGTCAGCGCCATGGTGACCGACACCGCCACCGGCGACCCGGTCTCCGGGGTGACCGTCGGGTTCACCATCGGCGGGCTGACCGCCTCGGCGACCAGCGGGCCGACCGGGGAAGCCGCGACCTCGATGCTGCTGCTCGGGCCGACCGGCGACACCACCGCGAAGTCGACGTTCGCCGGCAGTGCGGCGTACACCGCGGCGGCCGACTCGGATCCGTTCTCGATCAGCAAGGAGACGGTGACCGCCCGGTTCACCGGGCAGCACCTGACCCTCGCCGCCGCGGCGCCGGTCCAGCTGACCGCTTCGGTGACGGAGCAGGCGGACACCTATCTGGGTACGACGCTCGCCACCACCAAGGTGACGTTCACGCAGGTCGGGGGCGGGATCCTGTGCACCGCGATGGTGTCGGTCTCCTCGCCCGGCACCGGCACCGCGACCTGCGCCACGGCCAGCCTGCCGGCGGGCAGCCGCGCCGTGGTGGTCTCGGTGAGCGGACCGTCGTACGCCGGCCCGGTCGATGTCACCGGGTTCACCGTGGCTGCGCCGGCGACCGGTGACGCGGCCGGCTCCGGCCAGGTGGGCGACGCCGACGACTTCGGCTTCGCCGTCACCGCGCCGAAGAAGGGCGGCCCGACCGGAGACGCGGCGCACGTGTTCGTCTCCGGAAACACCGCCTACGTGGTACGCAGCGCGTCGATCACCTCGCTGACGCGTAGCTGCACCGGCGGCAGCCAGAAGGTGTGCACCGTGACCGTGATCGCCGGCAACGCCAGCACCGTCGCCGTCGACCTCACCACCGGCGCGGTCTCCGCGGTCGCCGGCACCTCCACGATCCGGATCGACGCCACCGACCCCGGGGCGCCGTCCGACACGTACGCGGTCGCGGTCACCGGCGGCACCACGTACACCCTGGGGGCACCCGGGGCGCAGCAGCCGCTCTCGTACGGCGACGTACGGGTCCCGAGCTGACCGGGTACGGGGTCGGCCTTCCTCCCGCCAGGGCCGGCCCCGTACGCGGTTCAGCCTTTGTGCGCGGCCTAGGGTCTGTCCTGTAGATCTTCAGTCGGCTGCGACAGGCACCAGACGACGACCGGCGGCGTTGGAGAACCGCCCGGATACAACACCGGTATCCGGGCGAACCTCCGCCTTGCCGGATCGCCGCCT
>JBOGDG010000035.1:0-12908 GCA_050701655.1 Micromonosporaceae bacterium | reverse complement strand
CGTCTTCGACAGCGACGCCGACGGCGGCGGCCACCTGCACGGCCGGAACATCCCGAGCAAGTCCGAGTTCCCGGCGCGGTGGGACGCGGCGCGGGCGGCGGCGTACATCATGGATGTGGCGAGCTCACCCGACGCCGCACTGTGGGGTGACCGCGGTGCCTGGATGCTCACCGGGGAACGCGACGGCGTGACCATCACCGTGGTTGTGGGGCCGGACGGTGCCATCGTCGCGGCGTATCCGGAGTTCGGTAGCGGCGGAGTGACCGTCAATGCGCCGGAGATCTCGCCGGCCGACGACTTGAAGCTCAGCAAGCGGCTTCGCAAGCGGATCAACCGGCGTGATCACGACGGTTCGGCGCGTGCGGCGGGCATGCCGGATGAGACGAACGACTTCCCGGCCGATTGGGACTCCGACCGGATCCGGGCCGCGGTCGAACGCATCGCGCGGCAGGCGGCCGAGCTCTATCAACAGGGCGACGAGGTCCGCGGGATCTGGTCGTGGAGTATCTACAATCCCGATACCGGATCGGTCCAGGACCCGACCCACTGGACCGTGCAGGGAGTCGTCGACGGCGTCACGATCAATGTCGAGATCTTCTGCCGGGACGGCACGATCACCGACGCGTGGCCGGAGCCAACCGGGCCGGGTCAGCCGGCCGAGCCCGGTCCGTCAGGACAGCAGGAAGGCACAGAGAGCGATGGTGCTCAGCGAGTCCGAGATGCACTGGCGGATCGGGAACATGCCGGAACGGTACGCGGACCGGCTCCCGGAACGGTCGCTGAAGCAGATCGTCAGCTTCCGGAACGCGGGGGAGTGGAAGTTCGTGGTGGACTGGCTGATGGCGTCGCTGGTCAGGCACAGCGTGACGATCTCGACCCGGGAGCGGGACGAGCTGGCGGAGATCCTTCCGATGCTGCGGCTGCCGACCGACGAGCTGGAGCAGCTCACAGTGATCCCGAGCCTGACCGATCAGGAGTTCGAGGAGCGGGCGCAGACCCTGGTGGAGCGCTTCCGGGACCGGGTGTTGGATCCGGAGGACCTGGAGCTCATGGAGGACGCCCAGCAACGTCAGAGGTGGCGGGAGCTGATCATGGACACGGTGGAGAGCCTGTACGAAGCCAAGGCGACGATCACGCCCGAGGAGCGGGACGACCTCTGGCTGATGCTGGACGCGGTGCGCCGCCCACGGCTGGAGCTGTCCCAACTGCGAGTCATCTGACGCCTGCTCCGCCACTCACCCCGTGGCAACAGGAGATCCTCAGCCGCACCGAGTACCACCCAGACCAGCTGATCATCGCCGACTCCGACGACGCGCTCTACTGGGCGGCGCGGGATCTGGGCACCCGACCCGGGCGGCTCCAGGTCGTGCTCAACGGCGACGGCACCGGTGTGACATCCCGCGGCCAGACCGTGCTCGCCGCGGATCTGGCGAACGTGATACGCCAGACGCCAGCTTGGAAGGCGTACCAGCAGGCGTTGGCCGAGCACAATGCCAAGCCGCGGCTGATGCGCGGACGCGCCCCCAGCTTCGGGATCGACCTGGTCGCGTCGCACACCGGGCTCGCGTTCGCCGCGCTGCTGGCCCGTGAGCTCGGGGTGCCGGTGGCTGCCCCGCTGCACGCGATCGAGGCCCGCGGTGGCGGCCTGAAACTCGCCGGGCAGTGGAAGCAGTACGCACGCGGGAAGCAGCCGGCGTACCTCGCCGACTTCTCGGGACAGCTCCCGAGCCGGACCCAGCTGCACCCTGTCGAGCCGCCGAACCTCAACCCGGCCCAGCGCAAGATGTGGCAGTCGTTGCAGAGCCCCACCGCGCGGGCGCAGTTCGTACACCTGGTGACCCGGGTCGGTGGTACGCCGTGGTACCACAGCGGCAACGTCCGCTGGCTGGCGCAGCAGGCCCACACCTCGGTGGAGCAGGTGCTCCAGCGACTGCACGACGTACGGATCGCGGAGTTGACCGGCCGGCCCGCACCGCCGCCGCGGATTCCGACACTCGCGGCGCCGCCCCCGGACGCACGCGCCGCCCTACGGGCTCAGATCGTTGACGTGAACCATCTGCTCAACCGGCTGGCCACCGCACGGCTGGCGCACCCCAATCTGAAACAGATCGCCCACTGGCAGCGTAACGCCGCCGACCACCAGCAGTACCTGCGGATGCGTGAGGCGATCGGCATTTATGCCGACCCCAGCTGGGCCAACCAGATCGCGACCGAGGTGAACAAGATCCGGTCCCAGCTGGCGGCGATCGAGCAGTTGAACGACGTCACCGGCATCGATATCGGCGTCGGCGGCCCGCTGTACGTCAACTACGTGGCCGACGGTGGGCACACCTGGGTGGTACGGCTCGGAACGCCGCCGTTCGGCGTACGCAACGAGGCGGCGGCGTCGATCCTGCGCCAGGTGATGCAGCTGCAGGCGATCGCGGCACACTTCTCGCAGCATCACGTCAACGGGTACGCGCCGCGGATCGAGCTGCGCTTCGAGAACGGCATCGACCCGAGGGTGGCGGCCGTCCTGGAGAGGCTGCACGCGAAGCAGCCGGGCACCGGGCAGCCGGGCATGCCGGGCACCGGGCAGCACGTACCCCCGGAGCACCAGCCGGGCATCACGGTGGTCGGGGCGCGGATCCCGTACACCGGCCGGCCCGACTACCACCCCAGTGCGCTGCGGCTGCGCGAGGCGAACGACAACCTGGCCGCCACGTATCGTGAGCCGGACTCGTACGTGCTGCCCCCCGAAGTGCTCGGCCCCGACATTCCGCCGCCCCCGCTCACCCCGGACCAGCAGCTGCTGCTCGACGAGTGCGACCTCGGGGATCGCGTCATCGCGATTCCCCCGTACGACCCGCGGTTCGTCCGTACAGGCACGGCACCGCGCGCGTACGCCCAGCAGCTCCCGAGCAGGCCCGGGCATCTGTTGGTGCATATCCACGGGGCACCGGAGATCGTCGGGTACGACTTTGGCTCGCACCATGCCGCCTACACGCCGAAGCAGTTCGCGGACATGATCCGCAACTCCACGATGTGGCGGGAGGCGCTGGCCGCTCGCGCCGCGTGGCGGGCCGCCGGCCCCCATGCCAGGGGCCCGGAGCCGCAGCTTCCCACCATCGATCTCTTCTCCTGCTCGACCGGGAAGGAGGGAACAACGGGGTTCGCTCAGCAGCTCGCCGACGAGCTGGGCGTCGACGTGATCGCCGCCGACGACGTGGTCTTCAATGACGACGACGATCACATGGTCATCTTCGCGATGAAGACCGATCCCAAGGGCAACGTCATTCCCGACTACGACCAACCCGGGCAGTGGTGGCGCTTCCGGCCGCACCAGGATCCGGTGCCGGCCGACCTGGAGCAGGAGCTCTGGGGCGCCGACGCCAAGCCGGTGGACGCGTGGAAGCCGAAGACCAGCAACACCGCGTCGGAGCTGGACGCGTCTCAGGCATCCCTCCCCGAAGGGATCGATCGGCGCAACCTGGTGTCGCTGGCGGCGGCCACAGGCGCCTCGATACGCCAGGTGCGCGCCCGGCTGAACGAGGTACACGCCGCCGAAGTCGCCGGGCTCGCGCCGCCGCCATCGTCGGTGCCCGCGCTCGGGCCGGCCAGGCCGGAGCTGCTGCCCGGTCTGGATGCCGCCCGCGCCGCCGTCACGGACCTGCTGGACCGGCTCGACCAGGTCGCCCTGGCCAACCCCAACCTGGAGATCGACAGCTGGCGCTCCTTGCTGGAGCGGCGCCTGCAGCTGTTCGACCTGGTGCGGCAGCACGGCGCCGGGGTACGGCAGGAGTGGCTCGACGAGATGGCCGGCGGGACCCCGCAGATCGAAGCCGGCGTCACCCTCGCGGAGTCGGCCACCGACGTCACGGGGATCGACGTACGCGTCGGTCCTGACGCGACGCTCGATCTGGTCGCCGACGGCGGGCGGCGCTGGATCTGGCACACCGACCAGGAGCCGACCGGCGTACGCAACGAGCCGGTGTACGAGCTGGTACGCCGGATCAAGCGGATCCAGGACGCCGCCGCACTCGACAGCCGGCACCACGTCGACGGCGTACCACCACGGATCGAGCTGCGGTTCCGCAACGGGATCGACCCGAAGGTCGCCCGGCTGCTGGAGCGGCTGCGGGTGCTGGATCCGGACACCGGCCGGCGGCTCCCGTCCGACCGGCAGCCAAGGATCGTGGTGGTCGGTGACGAGGTGCCGTTCCGGGGTCGGCCCGACTATGACGAGAGCGCGCTGCGGCTGCGGGAGGCGAACGAGCCGCTGGTCGCCACGTACGACGAGCCGGACACCGACGTACCCGAAGGTGAGCTGCTCGGGGAGGACGAGCCGCCGCCGCCACTCAGCGAGGACGAGCAGACTTTCCTCGACGAGTCCGACCTCGGCGACCGGCTCGCGGGCGTACCTCCGTACGACGAGGGATACCTGGAGGGGCAGGAGGCTGTTCGTCAGGAAGTTCCCTCGCGGCCGGGGCACCTGTTGGTGGACCTGCATGGCAACCCGACCGAGGTGGGATACGACTTCTCCTCGCACTCCCCCGACTGGCGGGCGCAGGACCTCGCTCGAATCATCCGTAACACCAAGATGTGGCGTGCCGCGCTCGCGGCGCGCGCGGAGTGGCGCGCCGCCGATCCGGCCACCCGCGGGCCGCAGCCGCCGCTGCCGAACATCGACCTCGTCTCGTGTGCCGCCGGGGAACTGGGCGTCAGGGGCTTCGCGCAGCGGCTCGCCGACGAGCTCGGAGTGGATGTGATCGCCGGCGACGACGATGTGCTCGTCGGGGCGGGCGGCCACCTCGGGGTGTTCCCGGAGAAGTTGGAAGCGAACGGCACTCTGGTCCCCGGCTACGACACGCCAGGCAAGTGGTTGCGGTTCCGGCCACATGCCGCGCCCGAGCCGGCGGATCTGGAGCGGGACCTGTGGGGCGATCAGGCCAAGTCGCCCGAGGACTGGAAGCCGGGCGCTTCGTCGTCGCGCCGGCACGCGGATGAGGTCGCGCCCGAGGGGCTCACCCGGTGGCAGCGGACAGCATGGGAGTCGCTGACCGACCCTGCCGCGCGCGAGGAATTCGCCCACCTCGTCGAACAGAGCCGCGAGACCCGGTCGGGTGGGCTGATGAAGGCGGAACGGATCGCCCTCGCCACCCACACCTCACTGGAGCAGGTCCTCATCCGGCTGCACGAGGTACGGGTCGCCGAAGCGGCGGGGCAGGAGATGCCGCCGCCTGCCGTCGACGCGCTGGCGCCACCGGCACCGGAGGTGGTGGCCCAGTTCGATGCCGTACTCGCGGCCATCGACGACCTGCTGCGGCGGCTCGATCGGATCAGCGAGACCAGCCCGCGGCTGGAGGACGTGGCCGGGTGGCGCTCCGAACTCCGCGACCACCAGCAGCTGCTCGAGATGGTGCGGGCGATCGACGACGGTATCCAGCGGGGCTGGATCGGCGCGATCGGCGGCAAGCTCCAATCGATCGAGAACGACGTCGCGCGGGTCGAGACCGCCGAGGACGTCACCGAGCTGGACAGCCACGTCGGCAAGGACGCCCGGGTCGACCTGATCGCCGACGGCGGGCGGCGCTGGGTGTGGTCCACCGAGATGGAGCCGACCGGCGTACGGAACACCTCGGCGTACGAGCTGGTGCGCCGGGTGGTCCGGATCCAGAACGCGGCGCTCGACGCGCGGCACCACGTCGACGGCGTACCGCCGCGGATCGAGCTGCGGTTCGCCAACGGGATCGACCCGAAGCTGACCCGGACGCTGGAGCGGCTGCGGGCGCACGATCCCGAGACCGGGAGGAGACTGCCGGACCACCGGCAGCCCAGGATCGTGGTGGTCGGCGAGGAGGTGCCGTTCCGGGGTCGGCCCGATTACGCGGAGAACGCGCTGCGGCTGCGGGAGACGAACGAGCCACTGGTGGCCACGTATGAGGTGCCGGATCTCGACGTACCCGAGGGAGCGCTGCTCGGGGACGATGTGCCGCCACCGCCGCTCACCGAGGACGAGCAGCTGGTGCTGGACGAATCCGACCTCGGCGACCGGCTCGCGGCGTTTCCGCTGTATGACCCGCAGTATCTGAAGAGCCCTCCCATGCCGAGCGAACGGACGATTCCGTCCCGCCCGGGCCGGCTGCTGGTGGAGATCCACGGCGCTCCGTACGACGTCGGGTACGAACTCTCGCCGCGCGAAGTCGTACTCCGGGCGGAGAGCTTCGCCAAGATCATCCGCAACAGCAAGATGTGGCGCGCTCAGCTCGTGGCGCGCGCCGAATGGCGAACGGCCGACCCCGCCACCCGGGGCCCGGAGCCCGCGTTGCCGGGCATCGACCTGCCGTCGTGCGACGTCGGCAAGCACCGGATCCGTGGCTTCGCCCAGGCGTTGGCGGACGAGCTCGGGGTGGATGTGATCGCCCCTGACGACGTCGTACATCTCGACAGCCGCGGCCACCTCGCCGTGTTCCCGGACAAGCCGGACGGGCGCGGCGGCCTGGTTACTGACTACTCCTCGCCGGGTCTCTGGTGGCGGTTCCAGCCGCACCGGGCCGAGCCCGAGCCCGCGGATCTGGAGGTTGACCTCTGGGGTGACGAGGCCCGGCCGCCCGGGGACTGGCAGCCGCGCGGATCGGCCGTCTCGGCGCGCGGCCAGCTGCCCGTGTCGCCGCAGCCGGCACCCTCTCGGGGAGCACCTCAGCCGTCACCCGTCCGCGGGACGCCGCAGTACGCCGGTCCGGGGATCGGGATCCCGACCCAGCTCCGGACGGTGACCGAGCTGCTGCAGCGGCTGGATCGCGTGACCGCCGCCCACCCCGGGCTCGAACAGGCGCGCCGGTGGCGGGCCGATCTGACGTACCAGCGGCGAATGCTGCAGACCGCGCAGGGCAACGGCGCCGGGCTCACGCCACAGTGGCGCAGCGACGCGGTACAGATCTCCGAGTCGATCCGCCGCAACCTCGACCTGGTGGAGTCGGCGCGCGACGTCACCGGCGTCCACGTCAAGGTGGGGCCGAAGAGCCAGGTCGCGCTGCGGGCCGACGGCGGGCGCACCTGGATCGTCACCACCGGCACGCCGCCGTTCGGGGTACGCAACCAGCCCGCCCAGGTCCTGGTACGGCAGACACTGGCGCTGCTGGAGGCCGCCGCGAACGATCCCCGGTACCGGGGTCCCGACGGCACGCCGCCCCGGATCGAGCTGCGGTACGAGAACGGCGTCGACCCGGCGGTGGCGCGGGTGCTGGAAGGGCTGCGGGCGCGTAACACCAAGACCGGACGGACCGTCCCGCCGAACCTGCAGCCGAAGATCACCGTCGTCGGCGACCGGGTGCCGTACACCAGTCCTCCGGACTACACCCCCAGCGCGCAGCGGCTGCGGCAGCCGTACGAGCCGCTGGCGCAGACGTACGCCGAGCTCGACACCGACATCGCCGAGGTGGAGCTGCTGGCGCACGACGTACCTCCGAAGCCGCCGACCCCGGACGTCGAGACGTTCCTGGAGCGGGGCGACCTGGGCGACCGGCTGGTAGGGCTGCCACTCACCGACGACATGCCGAGCGCGGTGCAGACGATTCCGTCCCGTCCCGGGCATCTGCTGATCGACATCCACGGCCAGCCGCACTCGGTCGCCTACGACTTCTCCGGGCGCCAGGCCTCGTGGTCGGCGACCGAGTTCGCCGAGGTGATCCGCAACTCGAAGCTGTGGCGGGCGAGCCTGCTGGCTCGGGCGCGCTGGGCCGCGGCCGACCCGGCGACCCGCGGGCCGCTCCTGCCGCTGCCGAAGATCGACCTGGTGGCCTGCCACGTCGGTGCCGAGCAGCTGCGCGGCTTCGCGCAGGCGTTGGCGGACGAGCTCGGCGTACAGGTGATCGCCGGCGACGACTACGTGTACGACGACTCGGGCGGACACCTCGGAGTCTTCGCCAAGAAGCAGGACGCGAACGGCGTACTGGTCCGGGATGTCGACCGGCCGGGTCGCTGGTGGCGCTTCCTGCCCGGACAGCGCCCGACCCCGGCGGACCTGGAGCGGGAGCTGTGGGGTGACCAGGCCAAGCCGGTGGAGGCATGGCGTCGCCCGCAGCCCACCTACGTGCATCCACCGCACCAGCGGCCGGGCACGCGCCATTCGTACGCCGAGCGGCAGGGCGGGTTCGCGCGGGCCGCCGGTCCGCAGCGGTTCGCCAACGGCGTACGCCCGGTCGACCCGTCACGGGTGCCCGGCGCGATCCGCCACGAGCTGCACTTCGACGCCCACCCCGACCGTGCGGCGACACGCCAGGACCGTTCCATGGTGCGTCCGGCCTCCGACGTCACCGCGACCGAGGTGCCCGGCTCGGACTTCCGCCCCGGCGCACCGACCGACGGTGGCATCACCCCGGAGAACCTCAAGGCGAAGGAGGCGCTGCACTGGCTGCAGCAGACCCTCCCCGAGTTCCGCAGCACGGGCACGTCGCCGGCCGGCGCGGCGACGATCGCGCTGGCCGCCGACCGTACGGCGTACGTGACGGTGAAGGTGGTGCCGGCGGACCGGCTGCACCAGGGTGAGCGGCCGGACGGGTCGGTGAGCCCCAGCGACTCCGTCGTGGCGCGTACCACCCACAAGGTGCTCCTCGAGAAGGACCGGCACGGCGAGTGGCTGCACAGCGTGCACATCCAGGTCGCCGAGGGGCTCGATCCGGCGCTGCTGCGGCGTGCGCTGGCCCACGAGCTGGGCGAGGTGCGGCACAAGCTCGGCGTGGCGAAGAGCGGCGTCAAGCGTCCGGTACGGATCGACGGGCACATCCGGGGCCGGTTGACGGAGCTGGAGGTGATCGCCCGGGAGCTGCGGGCCGCCACCGCCGGGGAGCACAACTGGCGGCAGCTGGCCGGCGAGCGCGACCGGGACACGTACACCCGGTGGCTGCGTTCTGAGGCGAACCTGCTGGTGGGGCACGTCAGCCGGATCGAGCTGGCCCGGCTCGGCGGCCGGGACTGGGACCAGATCGTCGCGAAGTACCTGTCCGAACCGGCGCGGCAGCTGCTGGACGAGCTGCGGTACGCGGGCAACATCGAAACCCAGCGTGCCGCGCTGCCCGCCGAGGTGGGTGACCTCACCGCCGACGAGACGCGGTGGTCGATCCAGAACACCGACCTCGGCCCGCTGGTCGGCGACGGCGACCTGCGGCAGCCGGTGCCGGAGAACCTCCGGCCACCGGTCGAGATCACCCGGGGGTACGACAAGCGCGGCGGTTCCCGTCGCCCGGCGCGGCACCACCAGCAGGCGCATCAGGAGCAGGTCGCCCGGCAGACCCGCGAGCCGTTCGGCGTACGACTCCAGCGGTACGCCAACTCGCTGAACGCAGGCCACCGCGCCATGGACCCCACCCGCGGCATCAACGACCACGACGCGGCGATGTCGCTGCACGCGACGCTGCGCGGGGAGCCGACGGTGGCGGCGCCGCGTACGTTCGACGGGTTCCGCGACGGGGACGTCAACCAGCCGGTCGGCGCCGAGCTGGGCGGCCTGGGCCGGATCGAGGACTACACGGGTGGCCGGTTCCAGGCCCTCCCGGACGGTACGTCGATCCACGACCTGATCGAACGCCTCGGCCCGAGCAACGGCGCGTACGGCTACCTGGTGCACCACCGTGCCGACGGCGGCCCGTACGTGACGGCGGTCTACTGGCAGGACGGGTACGCGTACCACGTCGACCCGGTGACCGGCCAGACCGCGATCGGCGGCCAGGACGCGTACCCGTACGGGCGGCTCCGGGATGCCCAGATCACCGGGGTGGACCTGCTGCTGGTGGACCGCGACGGCACCCCGATGCCGATCCCGGGGCTGGCGCTGTCGGCGGCCGGCACCCGACCACCGACCGGCGCCTACCTCGCGGCGCTCAGCGAGGCCGATCGCGACCTCTGGCGGCAGCGGGCGAACGAGCTGCAGCAGGCCGAGCTGTCCACCACCTCGCCCGCGCCGATCCCGGTCACCGCGTACGCCTACGGGGTCGCCGAGCGCTTCCACGCGCTGCGGGACCGGCAGGCCAGACTGCAGTTCCGGGCGATGGCGCAGGCCGTCGCGAACGACCCCCGGCTGCTGGAGCGGGCGCTGGACACCGCCGAGCGGATCGCCGAGTGGCGGGGCATCCCGCTGGAGCAGCTGCTCGCCGAGCGGTGGCGGGCGGAGCTGGGCAGCGTCGCCGAGGCGCGGGTCCCGATGGCAGAGCTCAGCGACGGCCCACGCGAGATCGACCCGGGCGACTCCGGGGATCGCCGCAAGCAGATCCGCGACTACCGCGACGTCCTGCGGCAGCGGCTCCAGGAGCTGTTGCGGACCACCACCCCGGCGCAGCGGGAGCACCTGGCCGAGGCGCTGCCCGAGGTCTTCACCCGGATCAACGCGGGGTACGGGGTGGTGCGGCAACCGGTGCACCTGCCGCAGGCGCGGCACGGCCGGGTGCACTCCGACCTGGGGGCGCCGTACGACGAGAAGCAGGGGCTGCGGCGGCCGCTGCTCGCCCGCGACGCCGACCTGCAGGACGCGCTGCGGCTGCCGCCTGACAAGAGCCGCCCGGACGAGCTCTACCAGCTGCACCCCGACCCCACCGGGGACTGGGTCGGCCTGGTGGACCCGGATCGCCACGCCGACGGGCCGGATTTCGTACTGGCGGTGGTGGAGACCTACCTGGGCATGCCGCGTACGGCGGCGGCGCCGACCATGGACGGGTTCCGGGGCGGCGACGTCAACCAGCCGGTCGGCAGCGAGCTGGGTGGCTGGGGCCGGGTCGAGGAGGTCACCGGTGGCCGGTTCCAGTCGCTGCGCGCCGGCCTCCGCGAAGCCGCCCACAAGAAGCTCGGCGGGCTGAAGGGGACCGGCGGGCTGAAGGCGCTCGGCGGCAAGCTCGGCATCGGCGACCCGAGCGGGGCGAAGGCGATCGCCAAGGAGATCCAGACCGAGCTCGACAGCGGGTACGCGGAGCTGGAGCGCCGGCTGCTCGACGCCGGGCTCGGCGCGACCGCGGTGGTGCTTGCGCGTACCTCCCCGGAGGCCCCCGGCCCGACCGGGATCTGGGTCGCGATGAACCACAACGGCCGGATCCACTACCTCCCCCAGGGCGGTACGAAGGTCCGCCAGGACCGGCCTCCCCACACGGCCGACGTGGACCGGATCGACGTACTGATGCTCGACGGGGCCGGGACGCCGCTCGCGTCGGGCGACCCGATCAGCGAGCTCAGCAGCCGGCCGGAGACCGCCACGTACCTGCGGGCGATGCCGCTGCTGGACCGGATCGCCCGGATCCGGGCCGCCGCCGAGCTGCAGCTGTCCGCGCCGGACACCACGCCGCGCGGGCTCACCGACGCGCTGGCCGACACGTACCAGCAGCTCTCCGGCGACGCGAAGCGCCAGTTCACCGCGCTGTACGCCGCGGTCGGCGAGGACGTGCCGCTGCTGCGGCGGGCACTGGACACCCTCGACGCGCGTGCCCCGTACACCGGGAATTCTCTGGACGAGGCGCTCGCCGCGCAGTGGCGGGCCGGGCTGGGCAGCTTCGTCGCGGAGGTGGCGCCCGGCGCCGAGCTGTCGCAGGCGGCCAACCCGCGGCTGGTGTACGCCGACCCGGCCGCACCGATGGCGGAGGCGATCGCGGCCGACCGGCGCCGGCGCACCTGGGAAAAGCAGGAAGCCATGGCCCCCGAGGACGCCGACACCGCGTACCCCGGCGAGGTGGTGCACCCCAGCGGCGCGGAGCTGGCACGGCTGCGGCGGGCCGCACCGGCGCTGGCCGAGGTGGTACGCGAGCACGGCTTCTACCTGGCGGGCGAATGGGCCGGCCGACCCGGCATCGACCTCGACATGTACCGGCCGAACGTGAAGGGCACCCGCCGCCCCGTGCCGTACCTGTGGGACGGCGGCGACGGCAGCGAGCCGTACCACGAGTGGCAGCGGCTGCAGCGCTACCGGGAGGTCTGCCGGGAGCAGTTCCGGGAGCTGCACAAGGGGGATTCCAGGACGCTCGCGCTGCTGGACAGCCACGACTTCTACTACGCGCCCGGCGACTTCTACTACGACGACCCGTCGACGTACGGCCTGGTGCTGGTGCACAAAGAGCTGGCGGCGGTCGCCGGGCTGGTGGCCCCGCGGCAGGACCCGCTGCACCCGGAGAACCACGCGTACGCCGGCCCGAAGGACCAGGACGAGTCGCGGGTACTGCTGTACGACCCAGAGCTGCCGGACCACCGCTGGCGCTGGCCGAACCACCGGGAGCGGGTCCCCAGCACCGACAGCGCGCCGCTGTTCGGCGACACGCTGGAGCTGGACCGGATCGCCCCCGGAGACTTCGCCAGCACCAAGAGCTACGTCTTCCTGACCGCCCTCGCCGAGCAGCACCCCGAGCTGATCCGTCAGCTCGGCAGGCGCAACGACGCCGGGCACTACGTGCTGGAGCTGCACGAGACCACCCGCACCGGCCAGGGTGCGGAGCCGACCGGCAAGCGGTTCCGGCCCGAGGTCACCCCGTTCCTGCCGACCACCGAGGCGTCCCACGACACCTTCCACCACCCGGACGGTTACCGGCCGGTGGATCCCGCGCCGAAGCACCACTGGGCGCGGGTCTTCGAGAAGGTGATGGCCGGGCTCGACCAGGGTCCCACCATCGAGCGCGCGCACCACGAGGGCTACGAGGTGCTGCGGTACGCGCTGACCCGGCACGCTCAGGCGGAGCTGCTGACCCAGTTCACCGGCCTGGCCACGGCGGTCACCGAGGTAGAGCCGGGTCGCAAGGGACGCCGGGCCGTGGAAGAGCTGCTGCGGCAGCTCGCCGGCACCGGGCTGCCGGTGCTCGCCAGGCTGACCAATCCGCGGGAACCCAAGGGCGCGGACGGGTACTACTCGTACCCGGTGGCGGCGGTGCCGGAGCTGCACGACGGCAAACTCAGGCTCCGGGTGT